>NZ_JAGDXD010000047.1 GCF_023256255.1 Caldivirga sp.
TCTCCAGGTGTTGGTGGGCCACCGTATGGTGATCCAAATTGAGTGTAGATGCTTACGGCAGTCCTATTTATTGCCAGTGATAATGCTAACCTAAACCAGCTCTCGTTCCATGGCCAATAGTTTAATTGGGCGAAGTTAATCCAAAGCACTGAAGGCTGACCACCAGACCCATTACCTAAACTAGCCATTCCATGATAATATTGCGGATTAGCATACGTGAATAGCTTACTAAACGGCGTTGAACCAGTACTACCGAAGCTATTGGTGAAAAGGCTAACCCTCATCAGGCCCAGGTGCAGCTTGAGCAGTTGACTGGGGTTAGGGTTAGGATGAGGGATTTCCTTGAGGCCTTAAAGGTAATTCCACCATCATTAACTGATGAGGATGTCGCTGGTTTGAGGAGGTGGTTAAGAACCCGAGGAGGAGCTTTAGGAGCCCTAGTGGATAGTTATGGGAATGAACCTAGGCTACTTAATCTTACCTTATAATCATTACCCACGCCTTCACTTTACGTGTATGTCATGGAGTCCCATTAAACGGATGGAAAATTAAAATGGCTGCATTCACTTCTTATTCACGAGATGCATGACCATGCATTAGTGCAGTTTACTTAATACTATGAATGATACATCACCCTTCAATTTACCTGGGGTAAGCATGCCGCATCCTTGGCTAATCTTCCTAATGAGTGACCTAGGCCTATTAACCCTAACCCCAGCCAGTATGTCTATGCCGTAGTCAAGTAGGTCCCTTATCATTGGTGTACTTGGGCCCAGCAACATAACATAAGCCCCAGCCCCCTTAGCCAGTTCTATTAACCTATCAATGGACTTATTAACTATGGCGCTTGCGGTTATGATAACGAAGTCACTCCTCGGTATAACATGCTCAGCCGCAGTTGCAGGTAATATGCCTTCCCCTGGGTTAACTAGGAGTGGGTTCAATTCAAGCACCTTGAATTCACCGGCAACCCTCCTGAAGGCGTCTAACCGTGGGAATGCGCCAACCATGGTCACTCTCCTTCCTTTACTTAACTCGAGGGCTATGTCTAACCCATTAGCCTTAACATTACCCTCAGGCCTAGTCACTGAGTTGACTGCTGCTAGGCCGACGCTTGCCTCAAGTAGGTTCCAGGACCTTAGGTACTCGGCGAGTTCACTAGCCCTCTTATCCTCAAGCCTACCGAAGCCCCTTACCTCGTCATCGTGGCTTAATGCGTACGTTAATGAAACCCCGCAGTACCTTGACCATACGCACGTCCAATGCACCCCAATGGTTACGTTCCTAACCTCATGATCATGCTCCCTAGCGTAATTAACCAGGAATTCGATAACGTTACCCATGGGTTATGCGCGCCGCTGGGTGGTAATAAAGGATTTACCAGTACGCAATTTCTTATTTAAGTAAGGTTACCTTATTATTAAGGCTACCTAACAGGTTAGGTAATGTTAAAGTGCGTAATACTTAATAATAGTGTTAACTAATACATTAATCATGGTTCCTTTAATTAAACCAGTCCTAGTGCCCTCGAGGCAGCCTGTAGGTGACTTAAGGGGTGGTGTGGGTACACCCTACATTGCTTATGATGTTAAGAGGAATAGGTATTGGTTACTCTTCACCGGGTGGAGTGACCCCACTGGCCTTAAGAGGGAGGGTTTCGTTGCCCCAATTGATGAGTCACTTAACGTTGACTTAAGCCAAGTGAGGAAGATACTCCCATCAACCTTCCCTGAACCAGCAGAATACACCAATAACACTATTAGGGGCCTGTATAATGAGGCTAAGGATGAGTTTTACGTTGTGTCAACCCACGGTAAGAACTCCTACATATTCGTCTTCGACCCTGACTGGAACCTTAAGGGGTATAAGCCCCTCATAGTTAGGGATTATGTTTGGGATTCGGGAGCACCCATTAGGCCCACTGGGGCTTACGGTAACATTAGGGATGCATTAGCCGTCGTCCCCATTGAGAACTCCGAGGCCATAGGCTTATTCATGATTAGGAACGTTGATGACTTGAATGAACTTAAGGTTGAGGATTGGGGTGAACTGGGGCGTTGGGGTAGGGGTAATGACGTCATTGACTTCACCACGATGCCGAGGTTCCAGGTCTTCGTTGAGGTTGATTCACCCAATAAGTGGCTCCTGCAAACATACATTGGCCCAAGCCTAGACGAGGTCTGGTCAATAAACGACCTAAGGGACATTGCAATACTTGAAGCATCATTAATGCCACTACTGGGTATTGAAGACTCCTTCACCCAGGTAGGCCACCCACACTACACGACACTCCCAGACGGTAAGCCTAAACTACTCTTAGCATCCTTTAGGGACACTTGGAGCATTAGGCCAGACACTAAGAAGGAAGGTTACACCCATGAGATTTGGGCAGTCTACGTGGATGAAGGCATATTCAACCCAAGTAACTACGGGGAGTTAAGGGGGTTATTCAATGGTACCGAGAGTAAGTGGTACTACGTGCCCTCCGCGGATAGGCTAATGGTATCGGTAAACGGCGACGCTGAATTGCACATGAAGCTGGATTTACATGATGATGTTGAGCAAGTCATTAAGTTAAGTAGGGGAATCAACACTATTGATAAGCCAGCAACCTGGGTTAAATTAAAGGCAAGCACTCAGGTTAAGGCAACAATAAAGGCCATAGTTAAGTAATCGCCTCAACACCACTCATTAAAACACTCGTTAACCATATTTAATTTTAAACTTACCTAAGAGCAAAACTTATATTTAACCACGAGCGACTCATGGTAATGAGCCTAGTTGAGTATAGTGGAGTGTTTTATAGGCCACTTCACCCAAGGCCAACAATACTCCTAATCACCCTATGCCCAGGCGGTAGGGTTAATGCAATGCCGGCAAGCTGGAACATGCCTATTAGTGAAGAACCACCAACAATAGGCATCTCAGTGTATAAGGAGGCATACACTTACCAATGCCTAAAACACCACCCGGAAGCCACGGTTAACGTGCCGTCCCAAGAGCACGCTGACCTAGTGTATGCACTGGGTTCAGTGTCTGGGAGGAGCGTGGATAAGGTAGCTAAGTATGGCTTAAGGCTAATACCAAGCGACACCATTAAGACACCAACCTGGGCCGATGCATTAGCTGTTTATGAAACAGTCGTTGATAAGGAGATTGAAGTAGGTGAAGTTGGGTTATTCGTGCTTAGGGTGCTTAAGGTGAAGGTTAAGGAAGGCCTAGTGGATAAGTGGGGCATTAACCTAGGCAAAACAAACATACTGCTCCATGGTTCAGGAAGAGTATTTTACCTAGTTGATTCAAGGAGGATGTTGGCTAAGCAGTCTTAGTTTTTATTGTAGTAGGTTGTATCCTATTGTTGCTTGTATTTCGCAGTCTAATGGTCCTACTCCCGCGTGGTCCATGTGGAATACAATATACTCCCCACTCTTAACCTTAATGCCTGGGTACACTGTGACATGCCTTTGGACTGAGGATGCTGCCCCATTGCTTGGAACCCAAGACTTAAGAATCAGCCTAATTATGAAGCCCTCCTCAGGGTATGCGTCTGCCACTGTCTGTAGGTTATTTGGGTTAATTATGGTTATTGGCGTGAATGCTGGTGATTGAGGTAATGATTGGTACACTTGAGGTGGTTGAGAGAATGATGGTGTTGAGGCCTTACCAACAGTTATCAATACTTCAGCGAATCCTTCACTGCTTGGTGGTTTAGTAAGCATATATGACGCATCAAGGTCAATCCACTGAATAACCAAATCATTCAAAACCTGAAAATAAGCATCAGCACCATTATTATGAAGATCAACAACCTCCCAACCAAAACCAGCAGT
>NZ_JAGDXD010000048.1 GCF_023256255.1 Caldivirga sp.
ACCATACGATAGTGTAGTTAGGCAGTATCATTGATGATGGAGCATTATAAGGCTTACAATACCAATTAACTAAGTGACCATTAACAACATTAGGCCAAGCAAAGGGCCAAGCCATCTTATTAATAGTACTATTTGCTCCAAAGAAGGTGAACGGCATCACATAAATAAGACTATCCATGGCGGAGAATGCACCTAAGTAACCAGCTGGGCAAACCCAGAAGCCCCAAAGAGCTTCAAAATCACCACTAGGTATTATTCTGCTGTTTAATGTAGCCGGATCCATTGAAAGAACAGTAGTAGGAATGCCGAATGCTTCTAACTCCTCTGCCGCAATACTAGCCTCCTCCTGCATATCAGTAAGAAATGATGACACGTATATTGTTAGCTTTAAAGGTGTTCCGTTAGGTAAATACCATTGATTACCCTTCTTATAAAGCCCAGCTGATTCAAGTAATTGAGCAGCCTCAGTCCAGTTACCACCAATAGGGTAGTCAATTGCAATATTCCTAATGCTCTCTGGTGCTGCAATTCTTAGGAATGAGTCGCTGATCCATAAGTCATGCTTAGTGGGGAAGTATGATGTGGGAAAAACTAACGCTATGGCAGTACTGTTGAATATGTATCTGAAGGCTTGCCTAACCTGAGGAATGTTGAATGGATAAACTAAGGGATTAAGCCATAAGCCTTTAGTCTGGCAAAAGTCCCAGTATGGAGTACCAACGTCAATCTTACCTGTTGCATTAAGAGTATCCATTTGCGCTGTTGATAGAGCTGCCCATATCCAGTCGATTTGATGGCCAAGCAGCATTGTAAATTGTTGAGAATAACTTGTAGTGTACGTATACTCTACCGTTGGGTAATATGAGAAGGAGTTTATGGGGAATACTTCATACCACTGCTTAAGTACATTAGGCGGTTCAAGCTGAATCACTACACCAGATGCCCCCACTGATGTTACATAGTATGGTCCTATTTCCCAATAAGGCACAATCATCTTAGTAATGTTATTGCTTCCAAAATTCATAGCTTGCGTCACATTCATGGTCTTAAGCTCCTCAATTACAGGCTTCCACACGAAATAAGGAGTATACATCGTGGTTGCTAGTACATATATTTCATTGGAAAATGCCCACTTCTGGAACAGAATCTGTATCGTGTAATTATTAAGCACCCTAATGTCCTCATCTACAAGTGATTGATTAATCCAAGGCACATACCATCCGAAAGCTTTTACACCAATGTAGAATTCAGCATAAACGTCCCATGCAGTGAAGGGCATTACTGCTGATCCATTAAACCAGTAAAGTCCCTTACGTAGGTAGATGGTAACTAAGGCGGAACCATTTGGAAATAGCTGAACAGTCCAATTCTTAGCTAGAATGGGGTAAAGCCTTAAGGTTGACCAGTCAATTAAGGCAAGGGGTTGGTCAATAGTAGACCACACTAAATTACCTGGGGCCCATGGATTCCACCATGGTGCAGGCCATGGAACATAAACAGTATATCCTGCTCCTATCCTAAGTGTTACCTGCTGTGCATTGACGGTAGTAGTATGCATTAACATTACTATTGCTACTGCTATTAGAATGACTGGTAGGTAGGTTTTTACGTTAACCATAGTTAAGTGTTAATGTACTATAATTAATATTTTATTACTACGATCTAATGCTAAAATATTTTACGCATTACATTATTATTTTTCTAGGTAGTTAAGTACCCTTATTAAACATGTTAGATTCCTAATGTTGTGGTTTAATTTAAATTAGACATAATTAGCCTAATCCTGGTGGATAGTGTGATTGTGTTTCGTATCATGATTATCTGCATTGCGTTAGTACTTACTGCTACTGTAGCATTACTACTGATTCCTCACGGCTACTCTAATGGCTCCTTTAACTACACGTACGTTATTCTTAATGGCTCAAACTGCGTTAAGCCTAGTCTACTGTATAATACCTCAACTAGCCTATTAATTAACATTACTAGTACTTATCTTGGATTAAACGCTAACCCATTAATTATCAGCATTAGTGGATTAAGGATAATGATGATTCCATTAAATAGTTCACTGTACTGCAGTGCAATGCATGAAGTCATCTCGTCAGTAGCGTACTTTAACGTAACCATTACCTTCAGGGGCATTAACAGAAGCCTAATGGTAACACCCGCCCTTCAATACTTAATAAGCATAAGCAACATTAAACTAACAATACCAGTATACGCATGCGATGGAAAATACTTCATAAAGATAAGTAAGGGATGAATATCTCAATTATGGTGCTTTAAAGTTACTTAGCCAGTATTCTTCTTGGTTAACTGGGTGAAGCATTCTCCCTGAATCACGGCATACCAACTAAAAACCCACCAAATAATATAAGGGCTTTCTGCATTATTGGTAGTATTACATTGAAGCTGCTGTGGTTTTCTAGCGGCGTCTTCGTGAATCACTAGGGATTACGCCATACCAGTGTCGGTGTGGGTTAAAAAGACCCTAGTGGTTATGGGTTGGATGCTGGGCTACTTAATTAATCCGCCTGTTAAGGATGCGGCTCAATTCATAAGTAAGCATAAGGCTAGTAAAGTAATAGTGATTTATGGTCAAGTGGAGGCTACTTACAGCGGTAGGGCTGCTGCTCAGATTAAGTTAATGCCTAGGTTAATAGTAACTAAGCCTGATGGGGTGTTGATGATTCATGAGGGGCGTAGGGAGAAGCCAATAATATGGAATCCACCTGGCTCACAACTCTTCGTTTCAGTGGATGATGAAGTGCTCGTCTTAAGGAGTATTAGGCGTAGTCCGAGGGAATACGTGACTGTTTATGTTCCTGAAGTATACATGGTTGCGTCAATGGAGTTGGGGTTAACCGAGGACTTTAAGGTCATAGGGACTGAGAAGGATATTGTTGATGCTATTGTAGCTAACCCATGGTTAATTGAGGATGGGTTTAGGGTGATTGGTAGGGAGTATGAGACAATGGTTGGTAGCATTGACCTGCTTGGCGAGGATAAGTCAGGTAACCTAGTGGTTGTTGAGGTTAAGAGGAGTGAAGCCTCACCTGAGGCTGTACATCAGCTTAAAAGGTACGTGGACTACATTGCCAGTAAGAACCCTGGTAGGGTTATTAGGGGCATATTGGTTGCTGCCTGGATATCAACATCAGCGTACAGGTACCTTAGGGATTACGGGTTAGAATTCAGGAGGTACACGCATGCTAACATAACTGGATTCAGCCTTAAGAATGAGGAGTAGCTCGGGTTAATTTTAAGGTATGTGAGCTTCAGGGACTACTAACGCCATGGTGCATGCCTTAGTCTAGAATGCTTAATACTTATAAGGTTATGTACTACCTAAAAGCCCTATGGCATCAGGGTTAAGTAAACCAGTAACCTTAAGTAATGCCCCGAGGTCCATATTGGGTGAGGGACCCATATGGCTCCCTGACACTGGGGTGTTGTACTGGGTTGACATACTTGGTGATAGGGTTCACTCATACAGGTTAAGTAGCGGTGTTGCTGAGTCAATTAAGGTTGGCCCATACCCAAGCTGCGTAATGCCTAATGATGATGGTAACCTAGTGGTTACGGTTAAGGATAGGGTAATCCTGGTTAATCCAAGGGATGGTTCAGTAATAAGGACATTAGCCACTGTTAATGAGGGGGCTGGCAATAGGTTTAATGACTGTAAGTGCGACCCAATGGGCCGCCTAGTGGCTGGTACAATGGATATGGGTGAAAGGAACCCCACTGGTTCACTCTACGTCCTTGACTCAGCGGGATTAAGGAAGATACTGGGGTCTGTTACTATATCAAACGGTATTGCGTGGTCTGGGGATGGTTCAGTAATGTATTATATTGATAGTCCAACAAGGAGGGTTACAGTGTTTAAGTATAATAAGGGTGAGGGTGCCTTAGATGGCGTTATTGGTTACTTTGACTTATCCAGCTTCCCCGGTGTACCTGATGGTATGACGATTGACTCTGAGGGTTACCCTTGGGTCGCATTATACGGTGGTGGTAGGGTTCTTAGAATTAACCCAGTTAACGGTAATGTTGTTGATCAAGTGGAGTTACCGGCCCAGTTCACTACATCATGCACCTTCGGTGGGGTTGACTTAAAGACATTATTCATAACCACCGCAACAGATAGGAGTAGGCAAACAAGCGGCCCCGATGGGTACGTGTTCAGCCTTAACCTGAATATTAAGGGTACTGTGGTTAATAAGTGCAGGTTCTAAGCCATTAAACAGCGGTTATTGAACTCCCCTTGAAGATCCTGACCTTAATGACGATATTGTAGCCACAATAGGGGCACCTTATGGTGCTTGCAGACCTACCAAATATCTCAAGTTCACTTTTACCGAAGGTTCTACCGCAGCTTAGGCACATGTAGATCTTCCTCTCCTCAACCCCCTCCTCGCTCACCTCCTGCTCCTCAACAGTATTATTACCCTCACTCACAATCGTGGTTACCCTCAACCCTTAAAATACGTTTCTACACAAGGCAGTACTGCAGTTATCCTAAACGATACACCCTTATATTTAGTGAATTACTCATGAATGATGTATAAGCCGTTTTCAGAGGACTTAAGCTGTGATGAGGTTAAGAGAATTGAACTAATGGGGGAGAGTGCAATCCGTGCGTATAGGAGGGTTGTTTCAATATTTAGATCAGGTAAACCAGGCCTTTACATGCTAATGGGCGACTACGGGTCTGGTAAAACACTAATAGTTAGGAAGGCTACAGCCGGGTTAAGTAGTGGTAGGGTTGTGATTAAGTCCTTTAAGAACATTAACAATGACGTTGACTTATCCTGCTCAGGGGGTAGGGCAATAATGGGTTACGTGATTGATAGTTTCGAATTATTCTTCCAAAACCCTGAAGCCTACGTTGCATTGGCTAGGAACTACGTAATATCCGTTTCACAATACTACCCAGTCCTACTGGTTGTGAGTCTACCATTAGTTATCGGTGACATTAGTGGATACGGTGATGTAGTAAATAAGGTGGGTGAAATCCCTGAGAGCAATAAGATTAAGGTTAGCTTCAGTACTGAGGAGACTAAGAGCATACTCAGTAGGATAGGCATTAAGGTTAGTGAGCATGTTAAGCCATACATCCTTAAGACACCTGGATTAGGCATTAGGGCATTATCATCAGGCAAGGAGAATGATGACTCAGTGGAGATAATAGTCATATAGGGTTGAGAATCCTTTTTAACTTAACCAGCTAACTAACCAGTGATGCTTAGGTTCATACCTAAGGGGCAGTTAATGCAGTTAATCAACTACAGTGAGTTTATTGAAACGGTAAGGGATGCCTTAATTAAACTACATAGGGGACATGGTGAACTACCACCCAGATTCAGCACAAGCATTAGGGGAAATTGGTGGGGCTTAATGCTAGGTTACGTTGAGGGAATGGGCGTTGGCGTTAAGGTAGTTAACCTATACCCAGGTAACGCAGACAAAGGCATTGAGACAATACATGGCGTCGTCCTACTCTTCAGTGAGACTGATGGCACACCCCTATTAGCCATTGACGGCTCATCATTAACAGGTTTAAGGACCGCCGCCGCATCAGCATTAAGCATCACTGCCACCGCCGCCTCCACTGACGTGTTGGGTTTCATTGGCGCTGGGGAGCAGGCCAAGTATCATGCCTTAGTCTTCTCAAGATTATTCAAAGTAAGGGAAGTGTACGTTGCGAGTAGGGGGAGGGGTAGGTTAATGGATTTCACTAGGTATGTTCAGGAGTTAGGCATCAACACGCATATTACCACCAACGTGAGGGAGGTTATTGATAAGAGTAGCACTGTGGTTATTGCAACAACCTCAACATCACCTGTTTTAGATGTGAAGCCGAGGGCTGGGGTTCATGTAATATCTGTTGGGGCGCCTAAGCCAATAAATGAGATTAGTAGGTTGGTACTCGAAGGCGCCTCATGTATACTTGCCGATAATAGGGGGGCTGTCTTAAGTGAGGCTGGGGAGGATTTCACAGGCCTAAGGTTAATGGATCTCTCCGAGGTTCTTTCAGGTGATGCCAAGTGCATGAGGGATAATGGGTACACTGTGTATAAGTCGGTGGGTTTCTCAACCCTTGATGTTGCTGCTGCTTACTACGTGTATAGGGCTTACATTAAGGGTAGTGGGTGATTACCCTAATGTTGAGGCATAATGTTGGTGCATTGATCTACTGTAGTGCACGTAAGAGGATTAGTGTAAGTAACCCACCTGGGTTAGACCTTGAGAATGAGGATAAGCATAAGTTAAACATACCCTCATTACCAGCGTTCGAAATGTATACTGGCCTTGAATTCACCAAAACTATTCAATACCTTAAGCTTAAGCCTGAGTCAACATTCATACTATCCGCTAGGTATGGTCTAATACGTGGGGATCAAGTTATAATACCCTATGAAGCTAAAATAACCCTGAGCAATTATAGGGCTGTGGTTGATGGCTGGGTTAGGAACGTGAATGGTAACAGGGGGATTAGGAGCTTCATTGATTCTAAGTTTAACCTACTTGTGGTCAGATTATCTAAACCCTACATGCTAGCAATGGATTACCTAGTAAGTAAACTAGGCCTCAACCCATGCGTAGGTGATAGGATAATAGTTTACTCACCAATATTAGGGCCATTTGACGAATGCCCCAATGTCGAGTTAATTAGAGTTAGGGGGCAGGGCGACTACGTTAAGAGGATTATAAACCTGCAGCATTAAATGTAATCTAAGATACATTATACTATTTACTGGCCTCGATCGTTCAGGTTTTAATAATTTACTAATATTGTTTTCATGCAACACTAATATTTTAAGCACTAGGGGAAGAGTAATATAAATATGGGAAGAAAAGAGGTTATTGATGCATTCAAGGATAGAGCAGTAAGGTTCTTAAGGGAAGCAATTTCTGATCTCGACAAAGGTTGGTATGATTTTGCAATTTTCCATGCCGAGCAATCTTTACAGCTAGCCCTAAAAGCCATGCTTCTTGAGAGCAAGGGAAGTTATCCTCTTACTCATGACCTTGACGAATTAATAAATTCCGTAAAGGATATACGACCGGAACTTTTCGAATTAAAAAATAATAATAAAGATTTAATACAATTACTGAAATTATCTTACACCGGTTCTAGGTATTTTCCAGTTACTTACGATAAGGATGTCTCTATTAAACTAATTAATTTAGTGAAGCAATTTCTAGAGGTGATAGGCTTATGGCAGAAAGAGTAGAGTACTTTAAAAATTGGAGAAATTACGCTGAAGAAATTTGCCGTTCACTGAAGAAGATTCTACCAGACGTAATGATAGTAGTCTTCGGTAGTGTAATTAGAGGAGACTATGCGTCTTCCTTAAGCGATATAGACATCCTAATTGTAAGTGATAAAGTTGGTGATATTGCGTGGCAGGCTAAAATGAATCTTTACATATTGTCTTTACTTAAAAGTGATGTGACTCCATTTGAATTTCATTATTCTAATTGGAAGGATTATGAGGAATTCTATAAAGAGTTTTTTAATCCAAGGGTTGAAATTAGATGTTAACTAGATTCTCATGCATCAAGCATATGTTCTGCATCCATATTTTCACTCATGAAGCACCCTTACCCTTAGCCTATAGGGATAGTGGGTGGTGCCTAGTAGGCAGTTAGGTTCTCCCATTTACGGGTATTAACCCGTATTAACTAGAGACTTTTATGGTCCTCCAAAACTAGACAATGAACAGTATTTAAGCCACTTGTTTCAAACGCAATGAATAGTGAAGTTTAGGTACTTATTATAGTAAACCTTACATAATTGTGAGTAAGTGATGCCCTATCATTATTCGGTATACCCTTATAGTAGCTTAGAAAGTAAGGTATCAGTAATTCTCAGTGAAGGCTACTAAATACGTATGATACCCTTAACCACCACCTATTGGTGGTAAGAGAACTACTTCATCCCCATCCTTTAATGTTGTGTCTAGGCCCTTAACGTAATCAATAGCTCTTCCATTAACAAGAATATTATAGCCTTCCCTTAATCCACTATCATCACTAAGCAGTGTTTTTGAGATATTAGGGTTAACCTTCTCATCAATAATCCTCAGTAACTCCCGTACACTAATACCGTCAGGTACATTAAACTCCATTCTAAGTGTCTTAGCCATTTCATAGAAAATCGCCAGGAACTTAACGGTAACCTTCATTAATACTGAACGCAAGCCGTGTACTAATAAATCTTTTGCAATAATTCACCAATAACTATGAGACCTACCTTAGATGCAAGTCTATGTTATTTTTACGTAATTTTCATTTTTAATCGTTGATAATTTCCTTATTATTCATGTCATGTAATCTACAGTATTTCAAGGGCAAAATGAAAACCGCAATGAAAGGTAAATCCTAGTTAATCCCCGTGAACCCTCCACGTTAGTATACTTGAAGTATCGTAGGGATAAGGGTATTATACAGTCTCAAGGTGGTATTAACGTTAAAAACACTCATGTGTTCTCCTCAATATGAGCGTGATTAAGCCTGATTACAGTGGAGGGAGTTTACTTAACTTATCATCATCGGTATCTGACTTTCTTGGCGTTAAGAACCAGTATCCGGGTTTGAGGGGTATTGATAAGATTCAGGGTAAGAGAGTGCTGCTGCTCCTCATTGATGGCTTAGGTTACGTTCATTTAAGGCAATACTGCGGTAATTGTGAGGAGGCTAGGTGGCTTGGTAATATTGAGGAGTTGACGAGCGTATTCCCATCAGTAACTTCAACCGTATTAACCACATTATCAATGGGGGTACCTCCCGGTGTACATGGTGTGTTGGGCACAGTCATGTATGTTAAGGAGATTGGTGGGTTAGTTAACACTTTAACAATGGGATTGATGCCGGATGGGAAGAGGGGGGAGTTGAAGGATATTGGCTACGACCCTAGGGTTATTTTCTACGGTGGCTCAACAGTATTTGAGGAAGCCAAGCTAAATGGGTATAATTCAGTAGTTATAGTGCCAAAGGGCCTAAGTGGTGGTTTATCAGACTTAATATACAGGGGCGCTGAAGTTAAGGAGTACGTAAGCATTTATGACGCGTTAGTACTTGCCTCCAGAGCTCTTGAAAATAATGCGCTTGTCTACGTTTACATATCTACCTTGGACTCGATTCAACATGAGTATGGTCCAGACTCAGAGGAGTATAGGGTAGCATTAATTGAACTCCTGAATACGTTGAGTAGGTTAATTAGGCACATACCTCAATCAACAACTGTAGTGTTGACTGCTGACCATGGTCAGGTTCAGGTTAGGCAGGGTGATGTAGTTAACCTGAGGGTTATGGCTAAGTTAATGGATCCATTATCAGTGGCGCCTTATGGTGAACCAAGGGCTCTTCAACTTAAGTTAAGCGATAAGTCACTTGAGGGGGAGGTTAAGGATACGTTATCCGCAACAGGCAGGAGACTGCTCATTTATAATTCAAGCGAGGTTAAGGAACTGCTTGGTGGGGTTACTGGGTACACTGAGCAAAGGATGGGTGACCTGTGGGTAATCCCCCTTGATACCACAGCCCTCATATACCTGTATAAGCTTAGTGATGATAAGGTGGCTAAGTTTAAGGGGCATCACGCTGGTTTACTTGACTATGAGATGAAGGTTCCCCTATCAGTGGTAAACCTATGATAACTCATTGCTGGTTCTGGTTTTCCTCCTGGGCTTGTTGAGCCTGCCACTGCTCTACTATGTCGTAACCGTATATTGCCTTAAACATCTCCCTACCTAGGGGTGTCATTCTAAGGGGTGTCCACGGTGGGTCAAAAACCACATCAATGTCAATGTCAGCTGCCTCAGGCACAGCAGCCTGTATGGCTTCCCCAACCCTGTAACCCAAGTCCTGTGATAATGGGCAGCCAACCGCTGTTAGCGTCATCTTAACCTTAAGCTTATTATCATCCTCAAGCCTAACATCGTATATTAAGCCCAAGTCATATACATTAATTGGTATTTCAGGGTCATAAACATCCCTAAGCGCTTCCACTATTCTCTTAACCTTCTCTGGAGGTAAGTTGGAAGTGAAGTTAACCTCCTCATCAGCATTAACGTTATTATTGCTCATGACACTCACCTACAATATACCATCAGCGTCACGTGTTTAAAAACCTTCCGGCATTACGCGGTACCCCTAATCACAGTATTTATCAGTGAATCCGCAGTAAGGTAAGCCATTTAGGAACCTTAGATTAAGAAGCAGTGTTGAGTCAAAAATGTGAAATTTAGGCAAGTTATTGTTAATTTTATGACATATTAGGATTTTAAATCTCAACAATGGCAACCCTCCTCATGTCACTTGGAAAATATGAGACCTTCCCACCAACTGATGCTGAATTCGAGGATCCTCCAAGGGCCAGTAAGTATGATGTGGTTGTAATTGGTGGTGGGGGTGGTGGGTATCATGGTGCTTTTGAGTTAAGTAAAGGAGGTTATAATGTACTTCTGGTTGATGATAAGGGGAACCTAGGCGGTAACTGCCTATATGAGGGTTGTATACCATCTAAGGCAGTATCAGTATCACTGTATCTGCTTGAGAAGTTAAGGGGTATATTAAGATCAGTGGGTAATAATGATGTGGAGAAGATTAGGCTACTTTGGGAGAACTTAATAGACCATAAGGATAATGTACAGTACACAAGGTATCTTCAACATATTAGGGAGATTAAGGAACACGGTAATGTTGACTTCGTTAAAGGTATTGCAAGGATAATTGATAACCATAAAGTACTCGTCGAGTCCATTGATGGTTCCTGGAGCAGGGAAGTGGAGGGAAAGTACCTACTTGTCGCCACGGGTTCATTACCAATAAAGATACCTGTACCAGGTGTTGAATTAACGCTCGGTAGCCAGGAATTATTCGGATACAGGACTAAGTTTAGGAGAATTCCCAGTGATGTAGTTATAATTGGGGGAGGCTACATAGGTGTTGAAGTAGCCTCAGTGCTAAGTGGTTTAGGCGTGAAGGCTACAATAGTTGAGATGCTGCCGAGAATATTAAGTGGATGGGACTCAAGCATAGTGTCAATGATTGAGGATAAGTTAAAGAGCAGGGGTGTCACAATATTAACTAACTCAAGGGTAATTGGAATTAAGGAGAATGGTGGACAGAAGATCGTCGAGTACAGTAAACCTGATGGGAGCGTAGGGTATGTGACGGGCTCAGAGGTCATAATGGCTGTTGGTAGGAGGGCTAATGTTGAGGGGCTTAGCCAATTGGGTATTGTTGATAGGAATCACGTGGACGTTAACAACGGTATGGCAACCAAGGTACCTAATGTCTACGCTGCAGGTGACGTAATAGGTAAGTACATGCTCTACCACGCTGCAGTAAAGGAATCCGTGGTGGCCTCATGGAACATAATGATGGGTAGGCCAATCTTCGAGGTTAACTTCAATACTATACCCATGACTATATTCACTGAACCAGAGGCGGCCGTTGTTGGGTTAAGTGAGGATGCGGCTAAGGCTAGGGGAATAAACTACGCCGTTGTTCAATATCCATTAAGTGATGATTCTTACGCCCAAATCATAGGAGTGAGAGACGGCTGGGTTAAGGTAATTATTGAGAAGGAAACGCAAAGAATCATTGGTGGAGTCATCTATGGTGAGGCAGCTTCAATGATGATAAATGAAATAGCGTTGGCAATAGCAGTTAACGCTAGGGTGAAGGACATTGCTTTACTAGCCCACGCTCACCCAACGATCTTCGAGTCAATAGATAGGGCCGCCATTAGGTACAGCCTATGATGAGTACCTTAATTATATTCACTTTAGGTAGCTTGAGTGAAGTATTATAGGTTTATTAAACTCAACGTTAAGCATCCTTTGAAGTGGGGCGCACTTAACCTTGAATAGGAATAATGCATTAGGGTGCTTAATTCCCGATTCTAAATAAGCCTCAAAGTTACCAACACCCTTCGATATGACTAGGTCGGAATTCCTAATGTAACTATTGTACACTTCATTGCTTAAGAAGGCTGGGTAACGGTTACCAGTGTTAACTACGTTAATGTTACTGCCGTTGATGATTCCCTTAACGTAATCGTACGTCACGTCAGTTTCATAGGGCTTAAGCCTAGTTACAACAGTAACCCTAGAGTGGGTTGCTAATTTACTAATCAATACACTATCCACTGCGAATTCACCAGCATTATCAACCACGTACGTAACCTCCCTAACACTCCTCACTATGCTTGATAATTCACCTTCACTAATGCCCAACCATATTGGCTCCTCATTAATACTACGAACCAGCATATCCTCATTAAACGTGTAGTTGAACATTGGTACATCGACTGAGTTAGCCGCTGCAGCCACCTTAATCAACTCAACCTCACTGGCGTTAATGATCCTAGGTACAATGATCTCCCTTGCTATCCTCTCATAACGAGCCTTATCATTAGCATATGGATCCTCTGAACCAACTATGCTTGATAACTCCTCGAAGGAGTTGGCGAATGTCCTAGACCTACCGAGGGGTAGGTCATTGGCAATCCTCACTATTATCCTCCTAACTGATTCAGGATCCGACCTATTAAACTTCTTTAACTCACTGAGCCTAGATGTTAAGGCGCATAACGTGCACTCCGCATAGTCTATATACTGCACAATGAGGGTTAAGGGGTAACCTAAATAAAGATTACCTAAGTTGCCTATTGGCAGTGAAGAGGAGTATTTACATTCTCGCAACTCAATCCAACAGTGGGAAGACGATGCTAGTTACCGCGCTCCTTAGGTTAATAAATAGGAAAAATAGAGTTGCAGTGCCCTTTAAGGCCCAGAACATGAGTCTAAATAGTTACCCAGCCTCAAATGGTGGTGAATTAGCCCTAGCTCAAGCAATGCAGGCCTATGCCTCTGGTTTCGAGCCATTAGTTGAAATGAATCCAATCCTCCTCAAACCAATCGGTGACATGACTAGTGAAGTTATTGTAATGGGTAGGGCAGTGGGTTTAATGGAGTACCGTGAATATAGTAGGAGTCCACTGGATAAGTGGAGGATTGTTAGGAATGCCTTAAGTAGATTGAGGGCTTTAACCAATGGTCTAGTGGTTGGTGAGGGGGCTGGAAGCGCCTATGAACCAAACATTACTAGTGATGTAGCCAACTTTAGACCAGCAGATTACCTTAATGCCGATGTTTACGTAGTACTGGATATAAGTAGAGGTGGCGCATTCACAAGCGCTATTGGACTATATAACTCAGTACCGGTTAAATGGAGGGAATTGATTAAGGGTTTCATAATTAATAGGTTTAGGGGTGACTCAAGGATACTTGAGGATGCCGTTAAGTGGCTTGAGGAGAAGACTGGTAGAAGGGTATTTGGGGTGATTCCTGAGGTTAATGAGGCTCATTACCTATGGCCGGAGGATTCTGAAGCCATGGTGGACTTCGGTGATGGGTCAATGGACATTGCCGTAGTTTCATACCCAGGAATCTCTAATTTCCATGAGTTCAGCGTACTCTCCATGGAGGATGCTCATGTTAGGTTCGTGAAGTGGCCTGATTCCCTTGGTGAACCAGACCTACTCATACTGCCTGGAGCTAAGAACACTGCCCTAGCCATGGATTGGCTTAGGAGAAGTGGACTTGACCATAAGATAATTAGAATGGTTGGTTCAACACCCATACTAGCCATATGTGGTGGCTTTCAATTACTCACAGAAGCCATGAGTGACCCAACTGGCGTTGAATTCGGTAACCCAGGCCATATTAAGGGATTAGGGGTAATTAAGGCGAGGGTGACTTATCATGAGGATAAAATAGTGGCCCACAGTAAGGCAGTGTTCAGTGGCCTTTCAGGTAGGTTGATTACGGGGTATGAGATACGCAGGGGTAGGTTAACTTACATTGGTGATGAACCAAGCATGATTATTACCGAGAGGAACGGTACCCCAGTGAGGGAACCTGATGGTTACTTTAATGAAGATAAGAGGATCCTGGCAACAAGCCTACATGACGTGTTAAGTAACCCGGAGGTTAGAGGCATGGTGTTAACTATGGCTAAGGGCAGTAGGGTAAATGTAAGTGAGTATACGTCAATAAGCGCATTACTTCACTGGGTTGATGAAGTGGCCGCAGTGGTTAACAGTAACTTAACCATCGACCTATAGCCCCTAATCCTCTGCGCCTCAATATTATTTTAAGGGTAACGCAGTTTAACTAACCTCGTGTTACTGCTTAGGAATTGCAGATACGTGATTACACCCACTGAGGATGGTAAGGTTAATGTTATGGAGAATGCAAGCGTATTGATTAATAATGGTGTGATAGAGAAGGTTGGGGAGGTTAATGACAGTAGGGTTGATGTTGTGGAATGCGGAGGTATTGCAATCCCAAGTCCCTTTAACGCGCACACCCACTTAGCCATGGTGATGTTTAGGGGGCTTGTCGATGGTTTAGAGCTCCAGGACTGGTTAAAGATTATTTGGGGCATGGAGAGGCGGCTTACTGATGAGGCTGTGCTTAAGGGGTTTGAACTTGGCTTAATTGAATCACTAATGAATGGTACAGCCGGTGTGCTTGACATGTACTTCAACCCTAATGTAATTGACTTAGCTGAGAAGTATGGGGTAAGGGTTTTTGAGGGGCCAACCTTCATCGATGAGTTCGAGGACCCTAGGCTCACTGAGAATAGGTTAAGGAACCTTGTGGCTGCCGCACAGGGCTCTAGTTTAGTTAAGCCAGTGTTAAACATGCATAGCATCTACGCTAATAGTGAGGATACTCTACTGAGGATCAGTGAACTTAAGGAGGAACTTGGCCTAAGGCTACACACCCACGTGAGTGAAACTAGGTGGGAGGTCTATAGGATTAGGGACAGGTACGGTGCCTACCCTGTGGAGGTTCTCAATAAGTTTAAGCTACTTGATTCAAGCACCATACTTGTCCACCTAGGCTGGGTGACTAACTGGGAGATTGAGTTAATACTTAGGTCACAGGCAACCGCGGTTCACTGTCCCTCATCAAACATGAAGCTAGCCACGGCAGGCTTCTTTCCGATAAGGGAATTAATAAGGGGTAGTAATGTTGCCCTTGGTACGGATGGACCAGGCACTGGGGATTCGCTGGACCTCTTTAAGGAGATGAGGCTTTCAGTACTACTGCAGAGAAATAATTACTGGGATGCAGGGGTGCTCACGGCTTCGGAAGCCTTAATGATGGCTACGGTTAATGGTTATAGGGCTGTTGGGTTAAGGGGTGGTTTAATAACCCCAGGTTACTTAGGTGATATCACAGTCCTCGACACCAGTAACCCCAGCGTTAATCCCCTGAATAGACTCAACATTATTAATAACCTAGTCTTCTCATTTACAGGTAGCGCTGTTAAGTACGTTATAATTAATGGTGAAGTGGCCTATGGTCCACATAATCGCCAGAAGCTTATTGAAAGGGCTTTAACACTCAGTAGTGAGTTAAACGAGTTCATACTCAGTAGGTTATTGCATTGATTTAAAATTTAAATCCCAATCACCGACACAGTAGTTGGGGACCGTGAAGGTTCTTGTCTACTGGCCATTCACAAGGATGAGGGGCATAGTCTACTTCATTTTATCCGCCGTAACCCTACCAGTCTACATGCTTAACCTAGCCACCGCATTATCACTAATAGGTATATCATCATATTACTCAATAGTAATTGGCCTGCTCATAACAGTGGTTAGCCTACTGGCTAGCGCAGTACATGTGGTTATTTACGAGGTTAACGCAATGGTTTACGTACCAAGCTTCACGTCAATAACCTTCTTCGGGATGACCTTCAAGATACCCACTATTTCAACTCAATCACGGAGGACGATGATATCCCTAAACGTTGGTGGAGCATTAATACCAGTAACAGTCTCCCTAGTGTTGGCTTACCTGCTCTGCGCAGACTACCCAAGGTTAATTACCCCCATAGTGGTGTCGGTAGTGTTAACTTCACTAATGGTTAATAAGGTATCCAGGGTTGTGCCAGCAATAGGCATAGTGACCCCAGCCATTATACCACCTATACTGGCCGCCTTCATATCATACATGGCGGTTGCCTTCATGGCAAACTCCTACATATTCGTAACACCCGTGGTAGCTTACATAACCGGTGTCCTAGGCACCTTAATAGGTGCTGATTTACTTAACCTACGTAAGATTATAGACATAGCCCCCGTGATTGCCGATATTGGTGGTGCAGGAACCTTCGATGGAATATTCTTCACAGGGGTACTTGCAGTATTCTATGCATCCCTAGTGTCAACACTTTAAAATCACGTTAATAGGATTAACGTATGGTTCAGCGTAGAATTAGGGTGGATAAGTTATACACCCCAATGCATGTACTCCATGATGCTACTTTAATAGTAGAAAACGGTAAGGTAATAGGCATAGAAGAGGGAGGCGCCTTTGATGTTGACTATAGGGGTTACTCAGCAGCACCTGGACTGGTTGATACACATACCCATGGCTGCGGTGGAATTGAGGTAACTTTAATTAAAACAACAGCAGAGTTAAGTAAGCTAGCTGAATGCTATGCTAAATTCGGCGTAACCTCATTCCTTCCCACAACCGTTTCAGCACCGCATGAAGTCATCATGAGGGTTGCCGGTATTGTTAAGCAGTATAGGGGTAATGGGGGTAAGGGAGCTAGGGTTCTTGGCCTTAACCTAGAGGGCCCATACATAAACCCCAAGAGGAAGGGGGCTCAGAATCCATCTGCAATTAGGCTGCCTAAGGTAGATGAGTTTAACCAGTACTATGAGGAGTCGGGTGGATTGATAAGAATAATGACCATTGCACCTGAGGTTGAGGGTGCGTTAAGCCTTATTCAGCATCTCTCCAGTATTGGTGTCATAGTCAGCATAGGGCACACTGATGCTGACTATGGGACTGTAATGAGAGCCATAGCCCTAGGCGCATCTAGGGCAACGCACCTATTTGATGCAATGACAGGCATACACCATAGGGAGTTAGGGGCCGCTATGGCTCTCCTTGACTCAGAGGACGTCTACATTGAGTTAATAACGGACTTAATTCACCTAAGGCCTGAAACAATACTGTTTGCAATAAAGTATGCCGGCATACATAGGGCATTAGCGGTAACAGATTCAATGCCTGCTGCAGGTCTTGGTGATGGGGAATATGAGTTAGGGGGTTTAAGGGTCATCGTAAAGGGTGGTAAGGCAACCTTACCTGATGGTACCTTGGCTGGAAGCGTGTTAACCATGGATAATGCCTTGAGGAATCTTGTGAAAATCGGTTTAAGACTTAGTGATGCGTTGAGACTTACTTCAACTAATCCAGCTCAATCAATTGGTGAACACAGCATTGGGTGTCTTAAGCCAGGCTGCTTGGCAGACTTCATAATTCTTGATGATGCGTTGAGGATCATGGCTACTTACGTTAATGGTAGTGTTGTTTACACTGTGTGAAATATAATAATTTTAACAATAATTAATTATGTTATATTTGTAAATAATCAATACGGTTTGAGAAATATTTATAAATGTAATGTGAAATGCTCTATTTTATGTCAATTAGTGAAGAGAATCTGCCTTATAGGGAGAAAATACAGTTGAAGTCCTGGCCTAATTCAACAGACATAGAATCATACAGGAAAATGCATGATAAAAGCCTTGAGAATATTGAGGAACTATGGGTTAATGTTGCTAAGGAACTAGACTGGTTTAAGCCCTGGGATAAGGTACTGGTGGCTGATCCTCATCCTCCATTCTATAAATGGTTTGTTGGCGGTAGGTTGAATGCATCGTACTTAGCTGTTGATAGGCATGTTAACACGTGGCGTAGGAATAAAGTAGCGATAATATGGGAGGGTGAACCAGTTGACTCATCTGGTAATCCGCTGGAGGTTAGGAAGTTAACGTACTATGACATTTACAGGGAGGTTAATAGGTTAGCCTACGCTATTAAGGAGAAGCTCGGCTTAAGGAAGGGTGACACCGTAACCATATACTTACCCATGATACCTGAATTACCAATACTAATGCTTGCGCTAGCCAGATTAGGGGTAATATTCTCAGTGGTTTTCTCAGGTTTTAGTGCCCAAGCCTTGGCAGATAGGGTAATTGACGCTAAATCCAAGGTAATCTTCACTGCTGATGCCTTTTGGAGGAGGGGGAAGGTTGTTAGGCTTAAGGAGGTTGTTGATGATGCCCTAAGGAGTGTTCAATTCGTTGAGAAAGTGGTGGTGTTCAGGAGGATGGGGCTTAAGGATACACCCATGGTTAATGGTAGGGATGTTTGGTGGGATGAATTACTAAGTGACGTGCCCATTAATGCTTATGTTAAGCCTGAGGAAATTGAGAGTGAGCACCCACTCTACATACTGTATACCTCCGGTACAACGGGTAAGCCTAAGGGCATTGTTCACGATACCGGAGGCTACATGACACTCCTTCATGCAACAATGAAGTGGGTTTTCGATGTTAAAGATACTGACGTGTACTGGTGTACGGCTGACATAGGTTGGGTTACTGGGCATAGTTACATTGTCTTCGGACCATTAATGGAGGGTGTGACTGAAGTAATGTATGAGGGTGCCCCAGATTACCCAGCCCCAGACAGGTGGTGGAGGATTATTGAGAGGTATGGTGTGACAATACTCTACACGTCGCCAACGGCAATAAGGACCTTCATGAGGTATGGTGATGAGTGGGTTAGGAACCATGACTTCTCAACAATAAGGATAATGCATAGCGTCGGTGAACCAATAAACCCTGAGGCATGGAGGTGGGCTTGGAAGTGGCTTGGGAAGGGTAATGTACCATTTGGTTCAACCTGGTGGATGACTGAGACGGGAGGTATACTGATAAGTCACACACCTGGATTAGCCCTAATACCCCTTAAGCCGGGAACTAATGGATTACCATTACCCGGTATTGACGCTGATGTGGTGGACGATGAGGGGAAGCCTGTTCAAGGTAAGAGGGGTTACTTAGTTATTAAGAAGCCGTGGCCTGGAATGCTTATGACTATTTGGGGTGACCCAAACAGGTATATTCAGGTTTATTGGAGTAGGTTCCCAGGTATGTACTATGCCGGTGATTGGGCCATTAAGGATGATGATGGTTACATATGGGTTCTAGGCAGGGCTGATGAGGTTATAAAGGTGTCGGGTCATAGGCTTGGCACCTATGAGATAGAGTCAGCCCTAGTATCACACAAGGCCGTCGCTGAATCAGCCGTAGTAGGCGTCCCTGACCCAATTAAAGGTGAGGTTCCAGTAGCCTTCGTTGTACTTAGAAGTGGGGTTAACCCAAGTCAGGAATTAGTTAAGGAATTGAGAAACTGGGTAAGAACCGCAATAGGCCCAATAGCTGAACCAGCGAACATAGTCTTTGTCTCTAAGCTACCTAAGACTAGGAGTGGGAAGATAATGAGGAGACTACTTAAGCAGGTTCTTATGAAACAGCCTCTTGGTGACACAACCACGTTAGAGGATGAGACAAGTATTGATGAGGCTAAGAAGGCTTACGAAGAGTTAAGTAGAGAGTTAGTAAACCAGCAGGGTTAAGCCTAAGAATTACCCCCTCATTAATGGTATTTTCATTAATGTAGCTGGACCTTAGCCTAGGTTCACTAGTTTTACCCAAGCATTCTAGGCTCCACTAAGATCAATGCAGTGGATCTTCCATTTGAGGTTAAGTATCTTAGCTCAACACTTATGGCTTTAACAAAATCCTCCTCAAGTATTATTCCTTCACGTAGTACAATAATAAAAGCTTACCGCTAAATCAAATTGCGCATGAATTTAATCTACTTCACCCGGTTATGCATTTTATTAATTCATGTTCACAGTTCAATAGTTTGTTAATAACCTCAATAACGCCATCTCCATCATTCCCCATAGTTACGTAGTGGGCTATGCTCTTGACCTCGGGTATTGCATTATTAACGGCAATTGCTATATCCGCAGCCTTAAGCATGGGTACATCATTCTCAGCATCCCCCATGGCAATAACGGCACTAGGTTTCACTATTCTTTTAAGTGCATTAATCGCATAACCCTTATCAATACCATTGGGCATTATTGAAACCATGCCCCTATTAACCTCAATTCTAACACCATAGGTACGTAGCGCGTTGATGACTACAGGATCATATTTAATGAAAAGTGATGCCTCCCCCTCACTGAACTCTACACCCATATTGACTAATGCGTTCCTAATAGTGTTCCTTAATTGCCACCAATCAACAGGCACATTAATTACCCTACTGCCACTGGGTGTTATCACAATTAACCCATTCTCAAGGGCCATGAATAACCTACCCTTCAAAGCATCTAACCCCTTAACATGCCTTGTTGCCCCACTTGTGACTACTGCGAATGCGTTGCCTGAATTAAGGAACCTTAATATGGAGTCAATAACCCGCTCTGATACATTAAAGCCCACTTCGCTCTCATCAGCCAGGGTCCTATGGTAATCAACAGCAAGCAGTATATTCACCATCACTTTAATCACCCTAAGCCATTTTAAAAGGGTAAGCTATGAATTAGGGTTAGGTATTCGCGCGTCCTACGTATGGTTAATAAACCCACCCTATGCCTTGAGGCAGTGGGCATTAGGGTAGTTGTCTTCGATACCAGTGCCTTACTCTTAGCCGTAACGGAGAAGATTGATGTGATTAATGATGTTAAGGAGGCTGTTGAGGACTTAATCATACCTGTGGTGACTGTTAGCGTGATTAGGGAACTATGGCTACTGGCCAAGAAGGGGGGAAAGAGAGGTAAGGCAGCCTCCCTGGTGCTTAATAGTATAATACCCCGCTACTTCTCTATAGCCGCACTAGATGGTAAGGCTGATGATGATGTGCTTAATTTAGCTAAGGAAACAAGTGGATTCCTGGTTACTTGTGATGCTGAGCTTAGGAGAAGGGCTGAGGGAAGTGGAGTTGTTGTAATATACTATAGGAGGGCTTTAAGGAGGTTCACTGTTTAATCAACCTTAAGCTTAATAACCGGCGTGGTTAATGTACCTATCCCGCTAATGCTAATCTCAACAACATCCCCATCCCTCAATGCAGCATCCCTACCAGGCAGTATCCCAGTACCAGTCATGAGGATTGTACCATCTGGTACTGTGTTATTCCTGATCAGGTACTTAACCTGCTCATCAATCCTCCGTCTCATACGCTCAGTGCTCACTTCCCCTTCGTAAATGCTTTTACCACCCCTAATTATCCTAAGCCTTATTTGAAGCGAGTACGGGTCCTTAATCTCATCAGGCGTCACTACGAATGGACCGAAGGCGCAGCATCCATTGTAAACCTTTGATTGAGGTAAATAAAGCGGGTTCTCGGCCTCAATATCCCTTGCAGACACATCATCAATAACCGTGTACCCGATTACCTTACCATTACTAGTGATCACAACGCCTAATTCAGGTTCAGGGAGAGTCCACTCTGAGTCACCCCTAACGGCTATTGGTTCACCATGGCCTACGCATCTGTTTGCAGTTGCCTTAAAGAATATTTCAGGTCTTTCAGCGCCATAAACCCTCTCATATATTGTCTTATCCCCTATCTTAGCCACATCCCCTTCCTCAGAGTACCTCCTTCTAGAAACCTCGTAGCTAATCCCGCTTCCCCAAACCTCAATCGGATCATAGGGTTTAGTGAATCTCAACCCACTGCTCCTGTGATCCTTACTTAACAATTGATTAATATCAATATTAACCTCAGCGCCAAGTCCCACTACCCTACCATTAGCGTAACTAATAAGGGCCTTTACAGGGTCAACGCCGAGTTCAAACACCTTACCATCAACCACCGCGTATTGGAACGTGGATTCCCCATTAGTTAACCTGAATATCCTCATACGGGTTCTTCTCCTATGCATCTTTAAAGTATTACACGTCATTAGTCGTTAAACCTTTTCATGAAACTAAGTATCTAAGGTGTGAGGATGGTTGATAGGTATCCAGTGTCTAAGGTGTGATGTAGTAATGTTTAAATATGTAAAATGCTAAAGATCCGTATGCATGGGTATGCAGGACGCATAGTGCGCTTTAATCTAAGTAATGGTTCCTTAAGTATTGATAATGTTAAGGAGTCGTGGGCTAGGTTATTCATTGGAGGTAGGGGACTTGGATTGAGGCTAATAATGGAGATGGGACTTAGGTTAAGTGACGTTAACCCATACGGCCCCGAGAACCCACTCATAATAGCCACAGGCCCACTTGGTGGAACAAGGCTACCCCTAGCCACGAGGGCTATTGCCCTCTTTAAGTCACCGCTTAACAATAGGTGGAACTACTCAACGGTGGGGGGTACATTGGGGGCTTACCTCAAGTACTCAGGGCTTGATGCATTAGTGCTCATTGGCGCGTCAAGTAAGCCTATTTACCTCATTATATCTGACGGTAAGGTTGAGGTTAGGGACGCAGGTGAATTATGGGGCTTAGACACTGTTGAGACGGAGAGAGCACTTAAGCGTTCCTTTAAGGATTCCGCAGTATTAACCATTGGGCCAGCCGGTGAGAATAAGGTGCCTTACGCTGCCATAAATCATGAGGAGTGGAGGCAATTTGGAAGAACAGGCGGTGGAGCTGTAATGGGTTCTAAGATGATTAAGGCCATAGTTTTCCTACCCTCATCGAAGAATGTTGATGTGGCTAATGCTAAGGAGTATGAGGACTTAGTTAAGAACCTTGGTAAACTGTCGGTGACAAACCCTGGTGAACAGTCATTGAGGAATGGGGGTACGGTTAGGCTAATTGATGTTGGTAATAACATGGGCTTCTTCCCAAGCCTCTACTGGACTAAGGTAGTTATGCCTGGGTGGGAGAAGATATCGTGGGAGAAGGTCCTTAAACCCAAGTACCTACTTAAGAATGGGGCATGCCTATATTGCCCAGTGGCCTGCCATAAAGTGGTTAAGTCAAGTAGTGGTGGCTACGACCTAGAGTATGAGACTTCAATGGCCCTTGGAGGATTAACTGGTGTTAATGACCCTGAGGAGTTGATTGAATTAGGTGAATTGGCTGATAGGCTTGGCTTCGACTCAATAAGCCTAGGTAACTCAATAGCGTTCATAATATACCTTGGGGAAAAGGGTATTGTTAAGGATGCACCTAAGTGGGGTGACTATGAGGGTATTAGGAGACTAATAATAGATGCAGCCTACAGGAGGGGCTTAGGTGAGTTAATAGCCCTAGGCACTAGGGGTATTGGGGAGAAGCTTGGTGTCAGTGACTTAGCCATAAATGTTAAGGGCCTTGAACCAGCCGGCTATGACCCAAGGACCCTTAAAGGCATGATTCTTAACAATGCTGTATCTGAAAGGGGTGCAGACCACTTATGGAGCATGGCCTACTCAATTGACATAGCTGGTCAAGGTGGAGGCAGGTTCGCTACTGGCAGTGAAAAGGTAACTGCAGTAATGGATTTTGAGGAGCGTAGCACACTCTACGACTCAATGCTATTGTGTAAATTCGGCAGGTACATTTATGACTGGGAAACCATGCGTAAAGCGCTTAATGCAGTCACAGGCTTCAACTACACTATTAATGAACTTAAGGATGCGGCTCAAAGAATAATAGTGATGCATAGGTACATGAATGGAACAACCATAGAGCAGGATAGGTTACCGCCTAGGTGGCTTAAGGAACCAGTCATGTATGAGGGTAAGAGCTACATTGTCACTGAGGAGGAATGGGCAAGCATGGTTAAGGAGTACTATAGGTTAAGGGGTTATGATGAGAGAGGCGTACCGAAGCCGGAGACCTTAATTAAATTAGGCGTACTCAATAATGATTAACTTCCCTAACCCCCTCATTAGATGGCTTAGTTAAAATAACCATGGGGCTTAACCCAGCCTTAGCTAACTCCCCCTTAATTTCATTAATCGGTGGTTCCTCCTTGAAGAAACCTGCTATTGATGGTCCAGCCCCACTTAATATGACCCCTAAGGCCCCGTGCTTCTCAAGTGTGCTCTTAACAACACCCCAGTGTTCATAAACCTTAATCCTATAGGGCATAGCCACCTTATCGTTAGTAATGACCCTTGAGAATAAGTCTAGGTCATTCATTAACACTGACGCCACTAATTGAGCAACGTTAGCCATATTGGCCACTACATCACTTAACTCATAGGCTTTAGGTAAAATACTCCTCATGAATCCAGTGTTAGGCTTAGAACCCTCAATAACCACAACTATGCTTAATTCAGGGAAATTGACCCTAGTGACCCTCCTAACTGTAGGGTTAACTAGCACTAAGCCCCCTAACAGTGATGCCGCTACATTATCCATATGCCTAACACCAGCGGAGGCTAATTCACCATATGACGCTAATTCAACCAAGTCCCAGTCACCTAAGCCTAGGTTAAGCAACCTATTCAAGGCATACGCCACCGCAGCAGATGTTGCCCCACTACTACCTAACCCACTGGCGGGCTTAATTCGCTTAAACACTTCAATCTCAATCCTCCTCCTTAACCCAGCCTGTTCAATGGCCTTGGTGGCAACTAGGTGAGCTGAGTTACCACGATACTCACTGGGTAGGCTTGAGGCATATTCGCCGTAATTACGAATCACTATGCCGTCACCTTCACTAACCTTAACTTTAACAATATCACTTGGTGGATTAACGGCAAGCGCTGCTACATCAAAGGCTGGGCCAAGGTTAGCTATTGATGCAGGAGCTTCAACGATCAATTCCTCAGTACCCAATCAGAGTCACCTCTAAGCTCCTCCTGCTCTGAGGCAACCTTATCCATTAATTCATTGAAGTGAACCCTAATGTATGACCAAAGTTCCTCAATCTTACCCCTGAATTCACCATCACTGAGGCTATGCGGGACTAAGCCAACCCTACTGACTGAACCCCTGACCATGGCCCAGTGTGCTACTGAGTGTAGGTTGTAATTCCCTAATGCGTCAGTATCATTAACCTTACCATTAAGCCAATAAACCTCCCTAGTGAAGTTGGTTGCTATTACTCTAAGGAACTTCTCCTTATTGTTCTCCACAATACTCCTGCACTTTTCATCATCCTTAAGGATTTCAATCAACCTATTTAAATTACCATCATCATAGATTGATAAGTTCGTTATTGCCCTAAGGAACTTCACGTCATTAGTGAAGGCCCTGCAGTTAACGTTGATGTAAAGCCATAGTGCAGTAGCCACAGAATCCAATACACCCCTCAGGAACCTGCTAATTAACTCATCATCACTCAATGCAACTCTTTCAGTAAGTAACCCAGTATTTAGAATATCCTTAAGCTTCTTAAAGTCTACAATACCAGCGAACACTAGTTCACCATCTATGAACACGCTTGGTACTGATCTAACCCCCCTTTCTAAGGCCATGTGTGGATCAATTGAGGTATCGTAGATTTTAACCCTATTTATGAATCCCCACTGCTTCAGCAGCCTTATGAGGGAATGGCATGTTGAGCACGTTGGATGCACGAAAACCTCTACCTCCATTACCCACCCCCTAAACTATATGGTTAAAAAACTTACTACGGTTAGGTAATGAATTAAGTATATATTTATATATACTGAGTACACCCAGTGTTCCTCACTGTACTATTAATAACCTAAAAATATTTCTATTAGTTAACAATACTGGATATGATGAGAGTACTTAATGTTGACTTATCAAGTGGGAACGTAAGTGTAACTAGTGTTGAGGCGCAAGGACCAATAACCCTCGGGGTCAGAGTACTGAATAGTGAAGGTACTTGGGGCAATGACCCACTGGATCCAAGCTTACCCTTCATTATTGGTATAGGCCCCTTCGTTGGTGGTAAATTACCTGGTGTGCATAGGGTTATTGCAGTGTTTAAAAGTCCAATGACCAGGACTGTTCATGTTGCTGCAATAGGCGGAGTGGCCTATAAGTTCATGGGTTCTGGCATTGATGCTGTGGTTGTTAGGGGGCGTTCTGAGAAACCCACGGCATTATTCATATCTAGTGATGGTGTGGAAATAAGGCAGGTTAACCCAGTGTACTCATACAGTGGGCTTAATGGGGTCTACGCCTTTACTAAGTACCTAATGGATGCGTTTAGTGATTTCTTCGTTAAGTTTAATGCAAGGGCCATTGTAGTGGGTGAGGCATCATTGAAGACGTATAATGGTGCATTATTCTCAGTTGATGTTGACCCAAGGAAGAGGGAGTTTAAGCCAGGTGCAGAGGATACTGCAGCTAGGGGAGGTCCAGGTACAGTAATGGCCCAGGGCCATAATTTAGTAGCTATTATTGCAGGTGGTTCTGCTAAGGCTAGGTACGTTAAGGTAACTGACATGAATCTGGTTAATAAGATGGCGATGGAGTCCTTTAAGAAACCCTTCATGCAGGTTATGAATGAGAAGACTATTAAGTACAGGTATGACCCAAGTATTGGTACTGGTGGGACGTTCGGGGTTAATTACCCACATTACAGGGAGTTACTGCCCCTATTCGGCTATAAGTCAATATACATGCCTAGGGATATTAGGACTAAGCATGTTGAGGCGATCCTTAACTTATTCTGGAAGCCATTTAATGATGAAGTCTTCGTTAAGAGTAAGTCCTGGTACAACTGCGGTGACTTTGGGTGTTCAGTAGTGTGTAAGAAGGTGTGGAGGGGTAAGAAGGTTGATTATGAACCATTCCATGCAGCTGGTCCATTCATAGGGAATTACATTTTCCAGGAGGCGGTTAAAATCGTTGATTTAATCGATGAGTATGGTTTCGACGCCATAGAAATGGGTCATGTTACGGCATGGATCTTCGACTCAATTGAGAATGGCTTACTTAAGCCTGAAGAGGTTGGCCTAAGTGACAAGCCCGTCTTCAACCCCTATGAGTTTGTGCCTGAGAGGGATTCATTGAAGAATGCTAAGCTGGCTGGTGAGTTAATAAATGGTTTAGTTAATGGGTCAACCCCAATCCTTAAGATGATTGCTGAGAATGGTATTAGGGTCTCAGCTAGGAAGCTTAATGAAATGTTCAGTGATAGGGTTAAGGCAACTGGTAAATCATTCAATGACCTGGTGGTTTACGTAGCATACGGGGAATCAGGGTACATAACACCCAACTTCTACTGGACCCCCGGCATGGTTGCCCCAATGTACGTACTGGGTAGGTATTGGACCAACTACTCCAACACGTTCATGAAGCCTGAGGATTACGCTAAATCCGCCCTGGAGAGGGCTATTAATGAGGCCTTAATTGACGATGCTGGGATATGTAGGTTCCACAGGGGCTGGGCTGAACCAATGCTTGAGAAAATGTACACCGAGTTCACTGGGATGAAGCCTAATAAAAACCTTTACAAGGAATTAGCCGAGTACTCAATTAAGGCTGGAGCCCAACCTAGGCCCTGGGAGAGTAGTAGGGCTGCTGACGTAGTTGCAACCTTGGCTAAGGAGATAGGGTCTAAGGAGTGGGTTTTCGAAAGCAAGGCCGACTATGATGAGTGGTGGCGTAGGTATAAGGTAACACTAGATAAGCAGCTTGGTTTGGTTTCATCAACCACTTAATCCAGTATATTAAACCTAATGGGTTTCAGTTCTTTGAAATAATTCAAGCTATGATACTAAGAAAGCTTAACCCCCTTACTGAATTAAACTCTGGCTAGCGTTCTCCCACTCCTCCATTATCCAGGATGGGGTAGCCAGTATGGCTACGTATCCACCGAAGGTTTTGCTTAAGGTTAGGCTCTCCTCAACACTGCTTGGTATAACTACTAGATCTACTTTCTTACCCCTGAGCATTGTGGTTAATTTAAATATCTCATCCTCCCCAATATCCTCACTTATTAACACAACCTTAGCAATACCCTTCTCAATGGCGTTTAGTACGTTATCTCTGCCGTAAACTATGTAGTCAGGTTTCTTGACGGCAATATACATTACCTCCTCCATGAGTTTCTTAGCCTTAACGTACTCAGTCTCCTTAAGCTTATCCTCAGATGCCTTAATAGCCTCTAGTACACCACTAATGTCGGCGCAACAGGCGGGTACTATTGCAATTATCTTATCCATGAGCCTACTATCTAAGCCACCCTCCTTAAGGAAGTCCTCCTTAGTTGGCCCTGGGCCAGCTACAATAATACCCTTAAGGTTTGGTATCTGCATCAGTATCTTATTAGCGTCCTCAGCCACAAGCTTATAGAAGGTCTCAGCCAAGTGCTCAGTCTGTCTCTTAAACCTTAAGGCTGACTGCCCACCTGCATGATGCTTATTAGGTACGTAGAACTCAACCTTATCCACAATCTCCCAGTAACTACCCTTAAGTAGCGCTATGACAGCCTCCCCCCTCTCAATGACTATTATCCCGAACACTGAGGATGACGCTGATACCATGTCCTCAAGGAGCTCAGTATGGAAGTGCGTATCGCATACGTACTTGTACGTTGTTATTTTGTGCGGCGGTATTATTACATACATGACCCACTTATAGCTACCCGGCTTCTCCATGTGGAAACCTCCAAATACAGCTAAGCCATTAGGTGGCGCCTTAGCAGTGCCCTTTAATGCGTTAATTATCCTCTCTAAGGCATCTTGAACGTGAGTCCTAGTAGTCTTATCCTTAATATTGCTTGCAACTGACCATTCATTCCTAAGCATGTTTAAAACATCAGGTATTGGCCTATCTCCATTAACGTACAGTGATATTAGGGTTGTTGCATAACCCCTATACCTCTTAAGTAATTGTATCATTATTTTTAATTCCTCACTATCAGTTATTCCAGCGCGTCCACCTAGGACACCATCAGCCTTTAACAATAATGCCTTATAAACCTTTCTCCCACACGTAAAGTTTACTTCAGCTTATTGATCGAATGATTTATTAATCCTAGTTAACCAATAATTAATGTGGGGTTAACAGGGTTCGCTGACTTACCACTACATGAGGGGCATGTTCCACCATGGTTATTCGGTAGGATGGTTAATTTAACCTCATTATTAATTAGGCTAATGTATGATGAGTATGGGGTTAAGGGGACTATAAGACTCTTCAGTAATCCAATATTCTTCCAGTCCTTCAACAACATAATAGGAATGGACTGGGACTCCTCAGGCAGCACCACGGTAACCACCGCAGCGCTTAAGGAGGCATTAGGCTCCATGGATATTGGAATCAAGGTGGTTGGAGGTAAGGGGGAACACGCATTAAAGGTTCCTGATGAATTAAGGGAACTTGAGAAGAGCTTCAACATTAGTTCAGAGGAATTAATAACAGCATCAAGACTGGTGGCTAAGGTGGATAACGTGGCTCTTCAAGATGGCCATAGGCTATATCACCATTCAATGATTATTGGGGACGATGGTACATGGGCCATTATTCAACAGGGCCTTAACCCTGAAACAAAGTACGCTAGGAGGTATCATTGGTGGATGGAGACAAGCTTCATTAATAATCCACATGAGGGTATTGTGGGAGTTAAGAATGATCACGCATTAAACACGGTTAGCAGCATCAGTGAGAGGGCACGTTCAACAATAATTGATATTGTTAACCAAGACCCGGTGAAGGTAAATAGGGATTTATTGAGGGTGAAGTCAATGGTGAGGGGTTATGGGAATAAGTCAATTTTAAGCTACATAAGTGGCTCTGATTATGAGCCTCCATCCTACTATAACCCTAGGCTTAACATTATTGTGAACAGGGGGTTGGGTGTGAGTGAGGAAGCCTTAAGGAGGGCAAGGGGTGTTTCATCATTTAAGGACCTACTATTAGTTAAGGGCATGGGACCTAGCACAATGCTTGCCCTAGCCTTAATAGCGCAATTAATTTACGATACGCCAGTGGATTGGACTGATCCGGTAAACCTTGATCCTAGGAGGTTTGCCTTCGCATTGGGTGGTAAGGATGGTTCACCATACCCAATAAGTAAGGAAATATATGATACTGTTCTTGATCTTTTAAATAGAATTGTTGATAATATTAGTAAGGATAGTGGTTTAAAACCCTATTTGAAGCATATTGCTAAGGTCGCTAAAAAACTTAATCTACCTGTTGATTTGGTTAAACCAACGTACTAAGGATATTATTTTAAGCCCTATTACGCTACCTTATACATCCTGCTTTTCTCATCATACATTAGTACTATTGCAGATGGGTACGCTGACGGTATTATTATTACTCTCCTATCCTCGGCAGAGTTAGCTGCTAATGCTCCACTGCCTAGCTTGGCGTTCACATTCCTTACTGGACTCCTTATTGTCCTAAGAGTACTACTTATGATCTTCACTGATCCCCTTATGCTCATTTTACTCACCTCAGATGCATCATAGGGCTGGGGCTTTATATAGCTTTCTGGTCTGTTAAGTGTACGCTACAAATAAGCTATTATTAATAACATAGACTATATATTTCTACTTTCCCTCACGCATTTGGGCAATCCTTAAATACTTCCTAAAGCTAAGAGGCAACTATGAATAGTAGGCAGGCTAAATTATCAAAATACTTATTAATAACCTTAGTATTATCTACGCTAGTAATACTACTTGTTGTAATACCAGCAGAGCTCCGTTCACAGAATCAATCTATACCGCTCTATGTAAGTTGCAGTGAAGTTGTTTCAGGTTTACCTTCAAGCACCCCTTCTCATTTAATTATATGGCTTCACTTAAATAACATTGGTGCACTTCAAGGCCTCCTTAATGAAATATACTATGATCCAACAAGTGTACACTTCCATAATTTCATAACACCGCAGCAGTTTGATGAGGAATTCAGCCCACCAAGTTCAATCATTAACAGTATAGAGGGGGTACTTAAGGGAAGTGGGTTAACTATTAATTATGTATTTCCAATGATGATTGAAGCCAGTGGCTCAGCATCAAATGTTGATAATGCCTTAAGTGCACTTCAGAAGGAACCGTCTAACGTTCAATCATGGATAATAGTAGGGGAATGCATACCACTGGGATACTTCATAGTTAATTCAACATTATCCTTCACGCCACAGTACCATAAGATCGCGCTCAACGTAACTAATCCACGTATTTTGTTTTCAAACATAACCTACGTTAATAATATCCCCACCCAAATTAGGTATAGGATGATTGAAATATGGTTACCTGAGGGTCTTGAATACATTTATGACGAATACCCACTTATCTCCAGCGGATACAATGGTGGTGGGTTAAGTATAGGTATTGTGGATGCCTTCGGGGACTTCAATATCACTAAGGCCGCTAGTTCATTAACGTATAGTAGCGTTGCTTGCGAGGACTTAATCGCATTCAGTAAGTCCTTTGATTTACCTAGCCCAAGTTGCGAGGTTATTTACCCACTTGGTAAACCAATATTAACCAGTAGTGATTTAAGTGAAGCCGAGGGCTGGGTTTACGAATCAGCACTAGACATAGAGTATGCCCACGCTATGGCACCTGGGGCTAAAATAATACTGGCAGTATCGCCAGATTCTGGTGATGACTTATTCACCACGGTTGAATACTTGGTTAATAATGGCTTGGTTAATTTCATAAGCCTAAGTTGGGCATCCCCAGAGGACGCATACCTATTACCACCACCTACTCCTCAATTGCTTCAAGCCTATGATGAAGTCTTCATGCAGGCTGCCGCAGAAGGCATTGGTGTATTCGCGGCCTCAGGGGATTGGGGCGCCTTCGACTTGTTCATTAGTCCAGTGGAGCCAAGCGTATGGTACCCTGCTAGTGATCCCTGGGTTACTGGGGTTGGTGGTACAACTCTAAGGGCGGTACTTTCACAGTACGTCACAAACCGTGTTGAGTACGCTTGGGACTGGAATACCCACTATGAGTGGGGTAGTGGAGGTGGTTACTCATTCGTATTTAGTGAGACCCCTGGTCAATCTCTAGTGGACATTACCTATGAGAGGACTGTGGTTTATGAGCCTGCATTAGGTGCTTACTTCTACACTGTTGGTCATAGGGGTGTTCCTGATGTTGCTGCTGATGCTGATCCATTCACTGGGGTACTGCTCATTGTTAATGGAGCTCTTTCACCTTACGTCTTCGGCGGCACAAGCTTAGCAACCCCATTAACAGCAGGCATGACCACCACTATTCAAAGTTACTTAGAGTATCCTTACATAGGCGACCTAGCCCCAAGTTTATACCTGCTTTACCACTATTATCCAAGCCAATTCTACGTGCAAAACGCCACAGTGCCCAGTAGCCAGTACCTAGTGGGCTTAAATGGTGGACTCTTCGAGAATCTGGGTGGTGAGAATGGATTATATTGGGTTATTCAAGGGGAATGGAATCCAGTTGTTGGTTTAGGGCAGTTAAACGTGTATGGGTTAAGCTCATTAATCAAGGAATTAATCCATTAAGTTATTGCAATAGCTGCATAAAGCTTAAACGCATAGTCTTAGTTTCCCTTAAAGCCCTATACGGGTCATCTTCCTGGCTTAGAATTTCTTAAAAAATTTAAGGTTGCTTGAATTAAGAGAGTAGGGAGTTTATTAAGCTAGGGTTCTGGTTAATTAAACTAGGCTACTGTACTTGATTACATTAACGCCGAGTAGCTTTAGGAAAACCTCCAGCTCATTTACGTAATTCCCAGGAACAACCACATGGTGATTCGCCGGGGCGTAATTAGGTATTACTGAAGAGTCAAAGTTAACCTTAATCTCCGCCTGGGTCCTGCATGCGTTAAGATTTAAGTTACCCGACTTATTCAATAATCCCGTGAATACGTAAACATTGTTAAAGTCTGATGAAACGGAGACTGCAGTCACAGTCTCCGCGTTTATTTCAGCTGATATTGAGTATGGGTTCCCTGACTCATAATGAGTCACAACCTTACCTGACTTAATCATGTTGAGGGCTATGGTGCAATGCGACATACGTACTAGGTTACCCTCAACATCATTTACGTTAGCAATCCAACCACTGTACCCTGTCAATGAGTGAAGCACCATCATTAAGAACAGGGACTTTAAGTCATATTCACAGGCTGTTAGTTTACCTTCTTCGTTGAGTTTCGCTAGTGCTAAGCATGGAGTTACCCCATGCTTCATTAGGTATGGGAAGCAGTTTAACGCTAGCGCATTATAATTCTTGGCGATGCTCAGTAATGCTGCGTAGACCTTACCTACTTTAATTAACTTATCTAGTGGAACCTCAAAGGCTAACCTATCTAGGACATCATCTATGAATGATTTAGCATCAGTGTGTTTTACATTATTGACCATTTCCTCAAATAGGTTCATGGGTATTGCATCAACCTTAGCGTTAAACTTCTTTTCAAAAGCCTCCCCCACACTTCCCTTCTCATTAACACCCACTAGGGCTACCTTGGATCCCTTAATCCTAAGTATAGACTCTATTGCCTTAACAACCCTGGGAACATCATTAATACTGCTCAAGTGGTAGATGGATGCTGCTACCCCTCTTTCCTCTAACATTGCCCTGGCTGATATGGCTGAGGCTAGGCTATTGTTTAATGGGTGAGAAAGTATCATTGTGTTCTTGATTCCATTAATGTCGACAAACCGTGCAACGGTCCTACTGACTCCCCCTGATAGTATTAATAATACTGGTATTGAGTCACCAACCTTAATGTTACTTACATCATTCTCATCGTAAATCACAGCATCAACATTACTTAATTCACCAATCCTATGCCTATGAAGCTGTGATGCAAAGGCTATAACCATTACTTTTCCCATAGGTTTAAAGTTCAACTGCAATGCTTTTAATACTGACTTCAATCTAACTATTACTCATGAAATACTACTTACTGTCACTTGGAATAGCGTTAATAACGTTAAGTATTGATAAGACTGCTATTATAGCCTCCTCAGTTCTTATTGTTACAAGCCCTTGATTCGGCACGAAGTTTATGAATAATGATGACTTAAGTACATTCCCTAAACCCTCACCTTTAAGTATATCGTCAATACCCATGCGTGGAGAACCGAACACAACTACCACATCCTCATCCCTAAGCCCCCTTAACTTACCAAGCTCATTAATAACACTGTCCCCCTCTTTACCAGTGAATATGAGGTTTCTTAATTTAACTAATTCCTTTAATTCAATTAAATCAACTGTGTAACCAGCGTACACGCTCCCACCCTTCACTACGTGGCCCCTGTAGAATCTTTCGCTAATCATTGAGTCTATTGAAACCAGAATCATAGACTTAATGGGGTAGGGTCTAGGTACCTTAACGTACTTATCCTCACCCACCTTAACAATTGAATAATACCCCTCCCACCTAATCACTAAACCAACCCTCACGTCCCTAATCCCTGGGCTGGACTTCCTATGTCCAAAAACAGGTAACGTTAATGGTTGAAGTAGCCCAGCAAGCCTCAAGTCAGGGTCTATTCCAAATAAGTCCTTCCTCAAGTACGGTGGGGTCACCAGGTACTCTAGGTTCTTCTTAATGAAGGCAGCTTTCCTTAATGGTTCATCACCCCTAAAGGTATAGATCAGTATTTTCCTAACCCTAAACATTGCCGCTGCCCTACCAATGTAGCCTATTTTCCTAACAGCCTCTTCATCGGTAGTTGCCTCCTCCGTCACGTTATACGGTATTGCAATGCTAATGTTCATTAATCTTCACTACTCTTTTAACGTTTTTGTTAGTTACCGTACCTCAAGTTAACTTGCAGCTAATGCTTAAATCCCTTAAGTGAATAAGTTAATAATGAATTTTGAGGCCTTCAGAGTTGAGGTTAGGAAGATAATTAATGAGGATAGGATTATTGAATCCCAGGGGGAATTAATGCTCTACTCATATGATGCATCACCGGCTGAGCAGGCCACGCCAAGGATGGTTATTCAACCATTAAACACAGGTGAGGTTTCCGAAATACTGAAGTTAGCTAATGAATACCTAGTGCCAATAGTCCCAAGCAGTGGTAGAACAAGCCTACACGGTGGCCCAATACCGTATAATGGGGCTGTTGTGGTTGATTTAATGAGGATGAATAAGGTACTTGAGGTTAACCTAGAGGATAGTTACGTGCATAGTGAGGTTGGGGTTAGGTTGGATGAACTTAACGCTGAATTAGCAAGATACGGCCACTTCTTCCCACCTGACCCAGCAAGTAGCGCTGCAGCCACTGTGGGTGGTTCATTGGCCAATGGTGCAGGAGGCATGAGGGGTGCTAAGTATGGTACGGTTAAGGACTGGGTACTCGGCGCTGAGGTGGTTTTACCAACAGGTGAAGTAGCGTTCATGGGTTGCAGAACCTTGAAGTGTAGGGCTGGGTATGATTTACTGAGCCTAATAATAGGGAGTGAGGGAACCCTGGGGGTAATTACTAACGCTTACCTTAAAATATGGCCACTGCCGGAGGCGGTGGCTAGATTGAGGGTTTACTTCAGGAGTATTGTTGATGCAGCTAGGGCGGTGGGGGTGATTAAGGCTAGGGGGTTTAGGCCATTGATAATTGAGTTTCTGGATAGGGGGACGATGGAGGCTGTTTCAAACTATGTGAAGGAGTTTAAGTACCCTGAGGATGCTGAGGCAATGCTGATAATTGATATTGATGGTCCCCCCGAGGCCATGGATAGGTACGTTAACTCAATGATAACCCTACTTGGGGAAACAGGGGGCTTTGAGATTGAGTGGACTAGTGATAGGGATGAAATGGATAAGATATACATGGCTAGAAGGGCCGCTTACCCAGCCTTACTTAGGTTATACAGTAATGAGAGGGTAATGCCTGAAGATATATCAGTACCCCCATCTAGGTTACCTGAAGCCGTTAAGGGGGTAAGGGACATTGGTAATAAGTATGGGTTAAAGATAGTTACGTGGGGGCATGTTGGTGATGGTAATCTTCACCCCAACATAATTTACAATCCAAGTGACCAATCGTCAGTATCAAAATTGCACTCAGTCACTAAGGAAATAGGCCTACTTGCAATTAACCTAGGTGGGACGGTTAGCAGTGAGCATGGTGTTGGGGTTCTTAAGAAGGAACTATTAGTCAGTGAACTGGGTGTTAAGGGTATAGCGCAGTTAAGGTTAATGAAGGCCATAAAGAGGGTCTTTGATCCAAATAACATTCTTAACCCAGGTAAGGTGATTGATGTTGATTAATGAGGGGGCTAAGCTAATAGTTGAGGAGTACGCCTTAACCAGATGTGCCCGTTGCAACTTCTGCGAGTCAGTTTGCCCAACCTATGCCGTAACTAGGCGTAGGGTTTATGGACCAAGAGGTAGGATATGGATCATAGTGTATCTCTCCCAGGGAATTAAATTAAGCGATGATGAATACACTGGTTTATTATCATGCCTAGCTTGTAGGGCATGCAACCTAGCTTGCCCAGCAGGCATTAAGATAGCTGAGGCTATTCATGATGCCAAGGCCCTACTGATTAGGGTTGCTTTAAAATAGGTCTAATGTTAACTACTAAGTGTGGGCTTATATTATTAAGGCATTTAAGGTAAATTAGCTAATCCCTCATGATATGATCGAGTTAAAAATACCAATACCACATGAGTGGGTAATATTAGGTGCTGTTGGGCTTCTTGTGGAGATGGCTATAGGATTCATTATACAAATACGCAGAGGTGTATTATCACTATCCAGCTTAGGCAGCTTCATACCAATAAGGGGGCCTACACGTAACTTGGGTAGTGGGGGTGCGTTATTGGCGGCTTTAGCCACAGCATTAGCATATCCATTCTACGGTGCCCCAATGACCTCATGCCACACGCAAGCATCATACCTCAGTAGACCTAGGATTAAGGCTATCGCCCATGCACTTGTGTGGTGGGGTTTCGTGTTGGCTGCAGTATCCACAACACTAGGCTTCATATTTGATAAATGGGTTAACGCAACAACATTCATACCTGGCGGTAAACTAGGCCAAACAGGACCTTACGTAGTCATTGGGACAGGGGCACTTGGTGGTGTGCTAATAGTAGTTGGCTTTGCATTAATGATGGCGGTTAGGTGGCAGGGAACTGAGCCTATTAATGAGCCTGCGTTAACCGATGCTTTCCTTTGGTTAGCATTCCTAACGGCATTAAGTGGCTTCGGAGTGATGGCTGTTGAGTTAACCATACCTGGCAATTACCTGGCTGTTGAGTCGGCCTTTGGCGTACACATAGTCATAGTCCTACTCATGTTTGCCACAATGCCTTGGACTAAGTTTGGGCATGCAATATACATGTACGTGTGGCAGGCCTATGATAGGTATAGGGTATGGAAAGGCATTGAACCTAGGCTCCTTGGACCATGGAGTGGTGAATTAGCTGAAAAGGCGCTTCACTCACATCACCCTGCACATAAACCTAAGGTGACCAGCTAATGCCATCCTACGTAATCCCAGCAAAGTGTACAGGATGCGGAGACTGCGTCAACATTTGCCCAAGCCACATAATGAAGTTCACCAAGTCAGGCGTATTTGGTAGGAAGGCGGTCAACATTGAGCCTGAGTCATGTTGGGAATGCTACAATTGCGTTAAACACTGTCCACAGGGTGCTGTGCAGATAAGGGGATACGTAGACTTCACGCCACTAGGCGGTTCAGTTGAGGTGTATAGGGATGAGAAGACTAATAGGGTTTACTGGACCATTAGGTATAGGAACGGTAACATTAAGCACTTCGTCTTCCCAATAAGAACAAAGCCGTGGAATTCAATAAAACCCCCTAATGAATACCCTGAACCACCCAAGGAATTCCTAAGGACACCCTACTTATCCCTTGAGCATGAGAAACTAGGCGGCAATAAACTCGGTGTTGAACTCCCCACGTACAAGGTACCTGAGGTGATTAAGGTGGAGGTGAGGTGATGGGGATGGTTAGGACAAGGGTTAGGCAGATTGACTCAGACATATTAATAATCGGCGGAGGCATGGCTGGGACAGGCGCTGCCTGGGAGGCTAAGTACTGGTGTAGGAATTGCAGGATAGTGATTGCTGAGAAGGCTAACATAAATAGAAGTGGCGCAGTGGCAATGGGCTTATCAGCAATAAATACCTACCTTGGTTTAAGATGCAAGGAGAACACTGTTGAGGACTACGTGAAGTACGTTAGGGGTGACTTAATGGGTATTGTAAGGGAGGACTTGGTTTACGACTACGCAAGACACGTTGACTCAACAGTGCACTTGTTTGATGAATGGGGGTTACCAATATGGCCAGCGCCTAATGGGTGTTACGTACGTGAGGGTAAGTGGCAAATAATGATTCATGGCGAATCCTATAAGGCTATTGTAGCTGAGGCTGCTAGGAAGGCTATTGGTGATGATAACATATTGAATAGGGTAATGGTAACCCACCTATTAAAGAGCTCCAGTGACCCGAATAGGGTTGTTGGTGCATTGGGCTTCAATGTTAATGACGGCACAATCTACGTCTTTAAGGCTAAGGCGGTTATAATGGCTGCAGGCGGTGGTTCACAGATATATAGACCTAGGTCACAGGGTGAGGGGCTTGGTAGAAGTTGGTACCCACCATGGTCATCAGCCTCATCGTACGGTATGATGATTGAATCTGGTGCAGTTATGACGATGTTTGAGGCTAGGTTCGTAGTGCCCAGGTTTAAGGATGGTTACGGACCCGTGGGTGCTTATCAATTAATGTTGAAGACCAGGATAAGTAACGTAAATGGGCAGGACTTCTGGAAGCCACACTTGGATGAGGTTAGGAAACTCTACAGTGGTAAGGGTAGGTACGTTGACTTACCCATAACCCCAACTACGCTTAGGGTTTACGCTCAACGCTTAGAGTGGATTAACGGCAGGGGGCCAAGCCTAATGAGAACTGATGAAACTGTTAAGAAGGGTACTGAGAGTGAGGCAATCGCCTTCGAGGACTTCCTCGACATGACGATAAGCCAAGTTGCTATTTGGGCTGGGCAGAACCATGAACCCTCTGAAAGGCCATATGAAGTAATAACCACTGAACCATACGTAATGGGTTCACACGCCACTGAGTGTGGTGCATGGGCAAGTGGGCCTGAGGACTTGTCACCAAGGAAAATTGATGGATTACCCAATGATAGGGGGACTCAATATTACTGGGGCTATAATAGGATGACTACCTTAGATGGGTTATTCTGCGCAGGTGATGCATGTGGCGCTAATCCACATAAGTTCAGTAGTGGTTCATTCACCGAGGGTAGGCTTGCAGCCAAGTCAGCGGTGCTGTACCTTATGGATCACAGTGATGAAAAGATTGATGTTGATAAGGGGCAGGTTGACTTAATGATTAGCAAACTGGTGGAGCCCCTGGAGCGTTGGGAGGAGGGTAAGTACAGTGTTGTAACTGGGCCAAGCAGCATGCATCCAGTGGATCCTAGTAAGATTTACTGGAAGCAGGGCTTATTTAGGCTTCAGAAGATAATGGATGAGTACGCCGGCGGCTGGTCAACAATGTACACTACTAATGAATGGATGCTTAATAGGGCTATTGAACTACTGCAATTCCTGAAGGAGGACTTCATTAAGTACGCTGCGGCTCGGGATTGGCATGAATTAATGAGGACCTGGGAGCTTTGGCACAGGATACTGACTGCTGAAGCCGTGGTTAGGCACATGCTCTTCAGGAAGGAGACCAGGTGGCCGGGCTACTACGTTAGGGCGGATTACCCAGCATTGGATGATGAGAATTGGCATGTCTTCGTTAACTCAAGGTACGATGCAAAGACTGGGGAGTGGGAGTTATGGAAAGTCCCCGTGGTGCACATAATAGAGTTCCCGTGAGGTGATGCCGGTGAGCCTAAAGATTCAGACTCCTCCTCCACATGGAGGGAAGTTAGTTGATGCGGTGGTTAGGGATGAGAATAAGGCAGTTAGCATGGCTGCTGGCTTACCGGTATATGATATAAAGCCCACAAGAAGCATTATTGACGGTAACCCCATTAGGAATGTTTACAGGGAAGTAATGTCAATAGCATATGGCTTCTTCAGTCCACTAGACAGATTCATGACTAGGAATGAGGTTGAGAGTGTGCTTAAGGAGAGGAGGCTTACCGATGGTTGGTTATTCCCATTCCCAATAATATTCGACATAAGTGAGGATGATTTAAGGAAACTGGGTGTGAAGGAGGGTGATAGGGTTCTACTTAGGTTGAAGTCACAACCCTTCGCTGTACTTGATATTGAGGAGGTCTGGAAGTTTGACCCTAAGGACATTGCTGATAGGACGTTTGGTACGCCTGAAAGGAACCCTGAGGTTGTGAGGAGGAGGTTTGATGAGAAGCACCCAGGTTGGTTAATATACAGGAGCATGTCTGGCTTGGCCTTAGCTGGTAAGGTACACGTTATTAATGAGCCGGTGTTCAAGGACCCCTACAATAGGTTCTGGTACCCACCAGCAAAATCCCGTGAGGAGTTTAGGAGTAGGGGTTGGAGGACTGTGATAGCTCACCAGACGAGGAACGTACCTCACACTGGTCATGAGCATTTAATGAAGAATGCAGCCTACATGGGTGACATTGAACCCTGCCACGGCATACTTGTTAACGCAATAATAGGGGCTAAGAGACTTGGGGACTTCGTTGATGAGGCGATACTTGAGGGTCACGAGGCCGTTAACAAGTATGGTTACATCAGCCCAAAGAGGCACATGGTTACAATGACCCTCTGGGACATGAGGTATGGTAACCCACTTGAGTCGCTGCTTCATGGGATAATTAGGCAGAACATGGGCTGCACCCACCACATGTTTGGTAGGGATCATGCGGCAGTGGGTGATTACTACGATCCGTATTCAACCCAGGTGCTTTGGGAGAAGGGTATACCGAGCTTCGGTTTACCTGCACCACCTTATGATGTTGATAAGGGACTTAAGATAAGGCCAGTTAATATTAAGGAGTTCTGGTACTGCCCCAAGTGTGGTGAAATAGCGTACAGTGACACATGTGGACACGCTGATGTAGCCCAGAGGTTTAGTGGAAGCTTCATAAGGGGACTCATAGCTGAGGGTATTGAACCACCACCGATAATATTTAGACCAGAGGTTTATAGGGTTATTGTTAAGTGGTGGAGGGTTTACAATTACCCATTTGTTAATAGGAAGTACCTTGAGTTAAAGGAGAGGGAGCTTGAAGTTGACTTGAAACCAATGGAGGTGAGTAGTAGGAGGTGATGGGCATGCCATACAAGATAGCTGTTATCCTAGATAAGGCAAGGCTTGAGAGGATAAGGGGCACTAGTCTCGAGGGCATGGTTAAAGACCTCTATGGAGGCTACTTGAAGGCTATTGAGCTTAATGTGCCTGATGATATCGCCCAGAGAATCCTTAAGGAGTTTCCAAGAGCTAGAATTGACGCAAGAGGCTTCATTGAGGAAACCCCAGTTGCCTTTAAGAGGGAGTTATTTGAGGTTATGGCGCAATTAAAGAGTACTGGACCCGAAGTCTTCGGTGAATTACTTAAGCCTGAGAGGCTTAGTAGGGTTAAGGAAGCAGCCGCTAAGGAGGATGAGTATTTGCCGCCGCCCAACATAGCCTACTGCGGTTGAGGCCCCTTAATTTAAAACCTTAAACCCACATGATTTACTTGAGTTTAACCATAATGCACAAAAACACCCTCTAAAAAGCCAATTGATCCAAGTGAGGCCACTGTTCATAGGTAGGTTTCAGCCGGTTCACCTAGGGCATTTAAGCGCAATAGAGTGGGTGCTTAAGCAGGATGGGGTAGATAGAGTAATAGTGGGTATAGGTTCATCAAACCAATCCTTCACCTTCAAGAATCCCTTCACTGCCGGTGAGAGGATAGATATGATAACTGAGGTGCTTGATTCAATTAATGTTAAGTACAGCGTATGCACAATACCCGACACAGGTGGCTTAGCCTCAATATGGTTCTCCTACGTTAGGAATTACTGCCCAAGCTTTGACCTAATTTACAGTAATGATGAATTCACGAAGCTGGCATTATCATACTGGAAGATACCTGTCTTCAATACCCCACTGTTCAATAAGGATAAGTTAAGCGGTACTAATATTAGGTTACTGATGGCGCTAGGTAAGGAGGAATGGGGTTCCCTGGTTCCTGAACCAGTGAGGGAATTCATTGAGAGGATTAATGGTGTTGAGAGGGTTAGGAAACTTGCAGTAATAGAGGGTATCCTTAAGAACGATGCTTAATTAAAATACCTCAATAACTTACGGAACTAAGCTGAGTTAATGGATACTTGTTTAAGGTTAATTAAGTAACGTAATTGGTGCCCCGGCCGGGATTTGAACCCGGGACCTTCCGGTTATGAGCCGGACACTCCACCCAGGCTGAGCTACCGGGGCTTAGTTAACATTAAGTTATGGATTTTATAAGTTTTTTCATAGGCTAATATTAGGGGTGGGATTACTTCTCATGGTAAAGTAACTCAACTATTGCACCAAGACTCTTCTTAGCGTCAACGTAGACATAGCCACCACCCTTAAACTTACCATCCTGCTCAACTGAACCACCAATGCTTAGTAGCTCCTTAACTGCATCATCAATGTTATCCACGTTGAAGGCTATGTGGTGTATTCCTGGCCCATGCTTCTCAAGGAATTCACTCCAAGTACTTGGCCCACCCACAGGTTGAATAAGCTCAATGGTTATGTTACTGAGCTTGAAGAAGGCTAACTTAGCCCTACCCCTAGAGGGGGTTCCCCTAAACCTCATTCCTGTTTTCTCCCAGTCCTCAGTCTCAACCACCTGAGGCGCATCCACACCCAGTATTTTAGCCCAGGCCTTAACCGCAGTTTCTATGTCTGGAACAACCATGGCCACTTGCACCACCTCACTGAACTGAGCATTAGCCATAACATAATACTGCGCTTACTGTTTTTAAAGCATTGTTAATGCTGCTTAAGGGTGAGGCAATACTTAATTAGGCCTTAACTAACCCTAATGCATGTCATTCGATAAGGCAACACACCTATTGGGCAGGGGCTTCACGTACCCTGACTACGAACCACAATATCAAAGGTATTACGGTTACTTCATTAAGCACTTAGCCTTAACCCTTAGGTTAAACCTGAGTGAGAGGTCCATTCAAGGTGATGCAAGGTACATAATTAATGTAATTGATAATGAAGGCTACTTGAAGTTTGATGCTGCAGAGATGAATATAACCTCAGTTACGGTTAATGACTCACCCACGCGCTTCGACTACGATGGGCGTTACTTAAGGGTTTACTTAAGTGGGAATGGTGAAGTATCGGTTTCCATAAACTACAGCGCTAAGCCAAGGAATGGCGTACACTTCATACTGCCTGATGAGTATTACCGTGATAGGAAGCCGATGGTTTGGACCCAGGGTGAAAGTGAGGATAATCACTACTGGATACCATTAACCGACTATCCAAGCATGAAGTTCACCAGTGAATTAACAATAATAGTGCCTAAACCCCTTATCGCAGTATCAAACGGTTACCTAGTTGAGAGTAAGGATTTAGGCAATGAGACGCTGTGGCATTGGAGGCTAGATAAGCCGCATTCCTCATACCTAGTAGCCTTCGCTGCAGCTGAATTCGATGTGATTAAGGATGATTGTGGGGGTATTAGCGTTGAGCATTATGTACCAAAGGGTCGTGGCGAATCAGCCAAGTTTAGTTTCCACAGGATTTGCGACATGATTAAATTCTTCAGTGAATACACTGGGGTTAAGTACCCATGGCCAAATTATAAGCATGCAGTGGTGAGTGAATTCGGCGGTGGTATGGAGAACACTACCGTAACAATACTAACTGATACGACTCTACATACGAGGAGGGAGGAGTGCCCCTATGATGAGTGGCCGTGTAGGGGTAGGGAGGATTTTTCTTCTGATGGTTTGGTTGCTCATGAGTTGGCTCATCAGTGGTTTGGGGATTTGGTTACTACTAGGGATTGGGGTAATATTTGGCTTAATGAGGCTTTCGCAACCTACTTTGATGCATTATACACGCTTCACAGTAGGGGTTTCGATGAATTTGTGTATAGGCTTTACGGTAACCTTAAGTCCTACCTAGATGAGTATAGGCGATACTCAAGGCCAATAGTCACTAACCTATACTCAATACCTGAGGAGATGTTTGATAGGCACACCTACGAGAAGGGATCACTAGTACTACACACGTTAAAGAACATAATAGGAGAAGAAAACTTCAGGAAGGGTATAAACCTATTCCTAACAAGGTACGCTTACAGTAATGCCGAGACTGAAGACTTTAGGAAGGTTATGGAGGAGGCTACGGCTAAGCCCCTTGACTGGTTCTTTAATCAATTCGTCTACTCAGCTGGTCACCCTAGTATTAAGTATTCGTGGAGTTACGATTCAGGTTACTTAAGGATCAGTATTAGTCAAACTCAGGGTGATGATTCATACCCAGTTTACAGAATCCCGGTTGAATTAGAGATTGGTCACCAGGATGGCTCAATGGAGTTAATTAAGCTTAACCTTGAGTCAAGGGACACCACCGTTTACCTACCGATTAAGGAGAGACCAACCTACGTTTGCCTCGACCCAGAGTTTAAGGTTGCTATTAAGTCCGTTAACAGTGAGAAGAGTATTGAGGAGGCTAGGGCTGAGTTAAGGAGCAGTAGTGTTGCCTGTAGGCTTGAGGCCATTGAATCACTGGCTAAGGATAGTAGTTCAAGATCCATCGATGCCTTGACTGAAGCCTTACTTAACGATAAGTTCTGGGGTATTAGAGCTGAAGCCGCTAGAGCATTGGGTAAGCTGGGGGTTACTGATGCTGTAAAGCCATTGATCAACGCGCTCCATGTGGAACGCCACCCTAGGGTTAGGCGAGCCATAGTTGAGGCTTTAGGTAACTTTAAGGGTAATAGGGACGTAGCTAAAGTATTGGCCTCAGTCTTAGTGAATAGTGAGGAAAGCTACTATGTTAGGTCTAATGCAGCCGAGGCCCTTGGTAAGCTTGGCATTAGGGATTACTTTAGTGAATTGGTTAAGGCGCTTGATTACCCAAGCCACAATAATGTGATCACCCAAGGTGCGTTAAGGGGCTTAGCTGAATTAGGTGGTGATGAGGCTATTGAAGTACTCTTAAAGTACACTCAATTAGGTTACCCAACGCTCGTAAGGGCTACTGCAGCCCAATTACTGGGTAAGTTCGTGGATAATAGGCGGGTTTACGATAGGTTAATGGAGCTTCTAAGGGACCAGTACATGAGGGTTGCCTCAGCAGCCTTAAGTGCAGTGGAGTATTCCATGGATCCGAGGTTCCTGGGGATCCTAGACTCAATAGCCTCAGGCGCTGCCCCAGGTTTCATAGCTGCTGAGTTGAGTGGTAGGTTTAGGAGGTATGCTAGGGATATTGCAGTTAAGATAAGGGAGCAGTTGAGTAAGGGTGCTGAGTACGCTAGGTTAAGGGAGGAGGTTGAGAGGGTTAGGGAGGAGCAGAGAAGGCTAATGGATAGGGTAAGTAGACTGGAGGCTAAGGGCTTAGGTTCACCTGCCTACTAACGCTCTTCTTCAAGCATCATTACGCATTAATGAGCATTAAAGGCTAGTCACGGTTCAGTAATCAGAACTAACGCTGATTATGGATTGGTTAAAAACCTATCCATGTTTTTACCTGATACACTTATTTAAGGCATATGCTTGATTAAACCATGGGGCTTAAAGTTAAGGTTGGGTTAAGTGGAGGTAACGTAGTGATGATGCTTATAATACCTATTGAGGATTATGAGTTAGCCTACAGGGGTGCTGCATTAATGTATAAGTGCCAGGGTGAACCAACAAAGAACCCACTGGCCAAGTATATTGCGGATTCCCTTAAGTACCTGGAGTCAATAAGGAACTGTAGGGAAACATAGTAGAATTTACTTTTAAATAGTGGCTACGGTTGCATTATCGCTAAGTAATCATACCAAGCTTTATGTACATTGGCGTAAGCATTAAGGGTGGGAATTGATTAGTCAAGCAAAGTTTTATTAGACCCAATGATACGTGTGGTTTCGCCATGACTCTACTGCTTAAGGTTGATGCATTGAACCCTGATAGGGAGGTTATTAGGAGGGCCGCTGATGTAATACTGAAGGGTGGTTTAGTTGCCTTTCCCACCGAGACTGTTTATGGACTTGGAGCATCAACTTACAATGATGAGGCGATTAGGAGGATTTACGTTGTTAAGAATAGGCCCATGGATAACCCAAGCATAATTCACATTTCATCACTTAATCAGCTTCATGAAGTTGCCGAGGATGTTCCTGAGGAACTTGAGGAAAAACTTAAGTTTGTTTGGCCCGGCCCATTAACCATAATACTGAGGAAGAGCAGTAGAATTAGTGCAGTAGCCTCCTGTGGTTTAAATACGGTGGCTGTTAGAATGCCAGCTCACCCAGTTGCCTTAACCTTAATAAGTGAAAGCACGCCGATATCAGCACCCAGCGCTAATATATCAGGTAAACCCAGTCCAACCAGGGCTGAGCACGTCATCAGGGACCTTTGGGGTAAAATAGACTTAATAATTGACGGTGGGGAATCCTTCTTTGGAGTAGAATCAACAATAATAGACTACACTAGGAAGCCTCCAGTTCTCTATAGGCCTGGCCCATTCACTGTGGAGGAGTTGAGGAGGATTTTTGGGGAAGTTAAGGTACCTGAGCAGGCGCTTGGCCTTGGGCAATTCAAGGAAGCCCTAGCCCCAGGCATGAAGTATAGGCACTATGCCCCAGATAAGCCCCTCATCTTAACAGAGTGCGGTGAATTAGATGGCTTAGTTAAATTGACGCTAGATCTAGCTACTGATGAGGTTAAGAAGGGGAAGAAGGTGGTGGTACTGTGTAGTAGTGAGACGTGTGGTTCATACGCTAAGGTTGGGTTGAGGATTATTGAGGTTGGGTCTAGGCTTAACCTATACACTGTGGCTAAGAACCTGTTTCACTCCCTTAGGTTAATTGACTCAATGGATGTTGACTTAGCCATTGCCGAGGGTTACCCTGAGGTTGGGGTTGGTTTAGCGGTAATGAATCGTTTAAGGAAGGCCTCAGGTTATAAAATGGTTAAGTGCACTGCTTAATATTTGGCTAAAGCATTTAAATCCTAACCTAAGGCAGCCACTAATGGACACTGATACCCTCATAACATACGTGGCCATTGCAGTAATAGCGGCAGCAGTGGTTTTCTCAGTGTTTGCCCACGCATTTAAACCAAGCAAGGGCCCTGCCTTCACACCAACCTATAATGTACTCAACCAGCACATAGGCAATATAATTAACATGTCTTTAACCGTGGGTCTACAGTACGGTAACTCCTCAGCGCCAATTTGGATAATCTACTTCCTTAACCCCTACGATGATGCTAACTACACTTTAAGCAACGTATTTAATTCAACAATCATGAGCATGATTCAAAGTGGTGAAGTCAACCTAGTGATAGTACCCAACATAGTGTCATACTACAGTAGTAGTAGGGTCACTCAGAAATTTCTACCTTTATACATATGTGCATATGGTATTAATAAGACTGCCTCATTGGAATTCCTGAAGTGGTTCAGCCTTAAGGTTCATGAGAATTCCACGCTTGCCTTAAACATCACCTTAAGTAATATGACCAGTGAGTTATCTGGACTGGGTGTGAGTGTTAATTACACTTCATGCTATGGGAAGTTTAACTCAACCGTTGGCAGTTACCTATCATTCATGCTTAATGTTCTTTCATGGGCCTACGGCCTACAGACTCCAAGTGGTTACGTTTTACCAAATGATTTAGTTGTTGTTGGTGTTAACAGGGTTAGTAATATTGCGGTGGTGGATGAGAATATTGCTGGTTATACGCCCCCCTTAAGCGTATTAATTAGTAACCTTATGACTCAGAAGCCATTCTATGGTTGATAATGGCCATGAGTATTAATGATGTATTTGACTTAATCTCAACCTACCTATCAGTACTAAGAGTTGAACACATTATGTTAGCTAGGTTAATCCTAGGTACGGTTAAGGGTGAAGTTAACTGCAGTAGGCTGGTGAAGGTATTGGGTAGTCACATTGAGAAGGAGAATAGGGTCTTATCTAAATACGGTATTTTCATCAATTCCATGCAGGCCTTAAGTAGGCTTTATGAGGAATACTACGAAGGGTGCATTGAGGGTAAGGCAAGTGAGCAATCATTAATTGAACTACTTAAGACTATTAAGGATCACGATGAGGAACTGGCCCTAGTAATGAGTAGGCTAATTAATGAGTACTTCACCAGCATTATTAATGAAGTTCATTAGCGTCTGAATTAGGTTAATAATGTGGAAACCGTTAATAATTATTTAAGTGAACCCCAGGATTGTTAAGTATGCTTAACTTAAAGGATAGGATCCAGGAATTAATGGCGAAGCTTGAATCAGAGTACGCCTCCAAGACCCGTAAATCAGCGGACTTCTTCAAGAAAGCCTCCAGGGTACTTCCAGGTGGCACTACTTACCAAATAAGGTTCTTTAAACCATACCCAATATATGTTACTAAGGCTAAGGGTGTACTCGTGTGGGACTTAGACGGTAACTCCTATATTGACTTCTGGATGGGGCATGGAGCCCACATAATGGGTCATTCACCGGACTTCGTTGTTAAGGCAGTTAATGAGGCAGCATTAAATGGAACACACTTAGGTTACCCCAATACCCTTGAGGTGGAGTATGCTGAATTACTAACCAGGGTTGTGCCTAATGCTGAGATGGTTAGGTTTTCAAACAGTGGTACTGAGGCTAACATGTATGCTGTTAGACTTGCGAGAGCATATACTGGACGTAGGTACATTGTTAAGATTGAGGGTGGGTGGCATGGTGGTTATGACGCACTCCACGTTGGGGTTAACCCACCCTTCCAGGGTCCTGAAAGCTTAGGCCTACCTGAAGAGCACATTAAGTACACCCTAGTGGTACCTTACAATGACTTAAACGCCCTTGAGAAAGCCCTAAGTAGTCATGATGTGGCTGCAGTAATCATGGAACCAGTACTGGGCTCAGGAGGCTGTATTGAGCCTCAGCCTGATTACCTACGTGGTGTTAGGGATTTAACCAGCAGGTATGGTTCATTGCTCATATTTGACGAGGTTATAACAGGATTCAGGCTTGCCCTGGGTGGGGGACAGGAGTACTTTAACATTAAGGCTGACGTGGTTACTCTAGGTAAGATAGTTGGAGGTGGTTACCCTGGAGCCGGTGCAATAGTATCTAATGCTGAGGTAATGGAACTCCTTAACCAGGTTAAGAGACCAAATGCTAGGTCAAGAAGCTTCCACGGTGGCACATTCACAGGCAACATAGTTACCCTCACAGCAGGTTACACGCTGGTTAGTTACCTTAATAGTAATAGGGGGGTTTATGAACAGTTGAATTCACTGTGGGATTGGGCACGGAGGAGGATGAATGAGGCTTGTGAGACTCATGATAGGCTCTGCTGGGTCACAGGGGTGGGAAGCATGACTGGGATTCACTTTACTAAGAGTAAACCCGTTAATGCCAGGGAGGCTTACCAGCTTAGGATTAGTGAGGAACTCTACGACTTAATGCACCTCTACATGAGGATTAATAATGTGCTTTACATGACTGAACACATGCCCCACCTACTACCATCAATACTACACACTAGGGAGCACGCCCAAAAGCTTATTGATTCCCTAGATGGTGCGCTAAGTATGGTTACTTCCAGGTAAGTGATGCAAGAATCTAGGGTTATTCTATGTTTCATTTACCTATTAAGGGTAAGAATCATGCTTAATTCCTTAGTGAACTTACCCTTCAGCCTTAGTGGTTAGGGCTGTGGCTCATTGCTTACTAGGCTCCCTCCACCTCAACCCAACACCTATAGTCTAAAAGTTTTCATTATTCCCACCCCTAGAAGGGGTGAGACTTCTTAGATTATGGTGAACAAGTTGGAAATGCTTATTTAATTTAATATAAGGGGCTAGATGTGCAGGCAGAATTCACGGTTAAGGAGGCTATTGTACTTAGCCCTAACGATAATGTTGCGGTAGCTCTGAGGGATTTGAAGTCAGGTAGTTCAATACTGCTTAACGTAGGTTCATTGAAATTAACCATTAAGCTTATTGATGATATACCCTTTGGTCACAAGTTTGCCTTAAAGGACATACCAAAGTGTGGTTTAGTGGTGAAGTATGGGCATGTTATCGGTAGGGCTAAGAGGGATATTAAGGCTGGGGAACACGTTCACGTTCATAACCTTGAAAGCTTAACCTCAGTGCATAGCGTATGTAAGGGTGAGGGGCATGAGTAGTAGGCCAAAAATAATGGGTTACATCAGGCCTGATGGAAGAGTCGGCATTAGGAACCATGTCCTAGTCCTATCAACAGTAATATGCTCAAGTGTCGTTACGCGTAGGATAGCTGACCAGGTAAATGGCGCAATAGCCATTGAGAACCCCTTCGGCTGTGGGCAACTTGAACCAGACCTGCAGGTAACTAAGAGGACCCTTGCAGGTATGGCTAAGAACCCCAATGTGGGGGCTGTGCTTGTGGTTGGCCTTGGGTGTGAGCAGATTCAGGCTGATGAGCTTGCTGATGAAATAGCTAAGACAGGTAAGCCTGTTGAGAGGATAGTGATACAGGAGGAGAATGGTGGCACACCAGCAGCCATTGAAAAGGGTGTTAAATTGCTTAGTAGGATGGCTGAGGAGACCCTTGCCCAAAGGCCAACTGAAGTAGATGCATCATCCCTAGTCATGGGTGTTGAGTGCGGTGGTTCTGATGCAACATCAGGCTTAGCCTCAAACCCCGTTGTGGGTTACGTGTCCGATAAGTTAATTGACCTAGGGGGCACCGTAGTGTTATCTGAGACCCCTGAAATGATAGGGGCTGAGGATATTTTAGCTAAGAGGGCCGTGTCAAAGGACGTTGCAGATAGGGTTTACAACGTTATTAAGAGGTGGGTTGAATTAGCCGCATCATATAATGTCGACCTAGTTGGTACTCAACCAGCCCCTGGAAATATAGCTGGGGGTATATCCACAATTGAGGAGAAGTCACTTGGCGCCATAATTAAGGGTGGTTCAAGGCAAATTCAAGGCGTGTTAGATTATGCGGAGGAGGTTAAGGGTAGGGGACTCTGGATAATGGATACGCCTGGTTACGACATAATGTCCGTAGTCGGCATGGTGGCTGGGGGAGCAACACTAGTAGTGTTCACTACCGGTAGAGGGACACCTACAGGTAATCCAATAGCCCCAGTAATTAAAGTGACTGCTAACCCATATACTTACGGTAAGATGAAGGAGAACATTGACTTTGACGCAAGTACGGTAGTTAATGGTAAGGAGACTGTTGAGCAAGCTGGGGAAAGGCTCCTTAACCTTGTCCTTGAGGTTGCCAGGGGTAAGCAGACTAAGGCTGAGCTACTTGGGCATAGGGAGTTCATGATACATAAAATAATACCATCCTTCTAGTTAGCTTACCATTTTAATTTAAATTCAAATAATTATTTACACGTCAATATCCACGTTCACACTTAGCTAAACCTGAATCCTTACTGCCTTACTTAATTCCTCATGTTCCCTCACTATTATGCTAACCAGTAACTTAACCTGCTCAATATCATTAAGGTTAACCACTGAGTGGGGTGTGTGAATGTACCTAGCTGGCGTAGAAACCACTACAGTTGGCACACCAGTGCCATGAACATGTATGGCACCGGCATCAGTACCACCATATGGATTAACCTGAACCTGATACTTAACCCCCCTTAATGATGCTAACTCTAGTACTGCCGATAGTAAACGTGGGTTAGTTACCATGGATCTGTCTAAAGCCCTAATCGCAGCGCCATTACCCATCCTAGTTATCCACTCGCTCTCAGGGTTAGCTGGAACATCAGCGGCAACGGTTGTCTCAACAACAATAGCCATGTTTGGGTTAATTGAGTTAACAGCCGCATTTATACCCCTTAACCCAACTTCCTCCTGAGTGTTCCAGACAAGGTAAAGTGACAAGTCACCAGTAACTATCTTCCTAGCCTCCTCAGCTAAATCCACTAGTACGCTGCAGCCAACCCTATTATCCAGCGCCTTACTTATGATCACATTATCTCTTACCCTAAATGATCCTGCAAAAGCCCCAGCCACACCAGGTACTATACCAGCCTTGGAGGCTTCATCAGAGGAACTGAAGCCAGCATCAACATAAAGCTCCTCGAATCTGGATGGAGGCCTCTCCCTCCTTAAGTGTGGTGGATCAACCCCAACAGTGCCGTAGACATCGCCATTACGGCCCATGAAGACTATTTCCTGTTCAATCATAACCCATGGATCAATCCCACCTATCGGCACTACCTTAATGAAACCCCTCTGGTCTACGTGCGAAACCATAACCCCTACTTCATCGGCGTGGGCACTTACCATTAGTTTAAATGGGCCATTACCTATTCTTGCTATTAGATTACCCATGTTATCAACGTTGAATTCATCAACGTAACCCCTAATCATACTTAGTATTGTCCTTATTACCCTATCCTCGAAACCAGATGGCCCAATCTCGAGGGTTAGCTTAGATAACTTTGACGTATCCATATTGCCTCCGGGGTTTAAGCGTATTTAACGATTAATTTAATATATGCATTTAATTAAATAATTAAAGAAATCATGTAATTAAGGGGAATGATTTATAAATAGGTTTAATTAAGGAGTGACGTGAGCGATAGGGGTTTGTTTGTTAGGGGTTCTACTGGTTTGGTTAGGGAGGCTGGTTTT
>NZ_JAGDXD010000049.1 GCF_023256255.1 Caldivirga sp.
TAGTTCCAGGGGAAGGCATCCTCAATGGTGTAGGTTGGGTAAGTTTGCTGTGCATAAGCTATGTTTACACTGTATATGGCTGCTACTATGAATACTATTGCCGTTACCAGTACATATATGGGTGTTTTACCCATGGTTTAATACGCCATGATTCTTCTTTATAAAATTACCTAGCTCATTAATGTTGCATCTTTATGCCTCTCACCATGAGTTTTTCGGTATACATTTAAGTATATATCTAACTATTTCCTTGCCTGAGGAAAGTTAAAAAACTGTAAGATAATTAACACCCGTGAGTAATGCCGAAATAATGCTGCTTAATAGCATACTTAATTCACCCAGCCTAGTTTCCCTAGACTACTATCATTACTCAGACTGGACGGTTAAGGTTTCTGAACTTAACCTTGAGTACAGGGTTTTAAATAGTTTTGTCGATTCCTCCTCACCATTTATCGTGGAGTATGCTCTAGTAAAGGTTGGTAGTAGATTTGATTTCAAGAGCTTCCTCAAGATTTTAAGTAGCCATAAAAATGTTTTAAGCGTTGATTACATTAAACCCATTAACTCCACTTACCCTAAGTTAATTACAATGATTGTTAGAGGTGATTACGCAGATTCCACTAGGTTTAGGGCGCATATCCTTGGCGGCTCAGAGATAGAGTATAATACCAGTGGTGGTGTTGAACATTGGGTTTTCCTATTCCCAAACAGTAAGGCAATCGACATGTTCATAGGGATAATTAGTGGTAATGGTGAGGTAAGTAGAGTAAGGGAAAGCGTAGTAGATATTGAGGACATGATTATGGCTATAGCTAGGAGTAAAGCTAAGATGCTACTGAGCAGTGATGAGGAGAGGTTATTAAGGATGGCTCGCGATAAGGGATTATTCGATACACCAAGGAGAATAACAATAAGGCAATTGGCTAAGGAGTTAGGGGTGAATGAATCAACATTATCCAGGAATTTAAACAAGATAATAAAGAAGATACTGAACGTTATGATTGATGATTGATTTAATCAACTAGGCTTATCCCTGAAATATATGGTGAGGATAATGTAAAGGATTTTATGACTGTGTTCAAGTATTAATGATAACATTAATGCAAATCATTAGGTATAGTTATAAATAGTTGAACTGCATTTAAAGACAGGGATCTGTGTGATTAACGATGAATGGTTAATTAACGGGTTAAGAGTGGTTAAGGTAATTAGGAGCGAACTTGAGGTTACTATTATTCCTGAACTTGGTGGTTTAATATGGAGTATTAAGTATGGCGACCATGAATTACTCCATCATCATAAGGATCCTGAACCTATTGAACATCTTAGGGAGGGTTTAATGCCGGAGGACTTCTACAATGTAGTATACTTCGGTGGTTGGTTTGAGGTGATTCCTAATGCAGGTTATGTTTCAAGGTATGCTGGTGTACAGTTTGGGCTACATGATGAATCACCTTACATACCCTGGAAGGTTGAGTATGATGAAGAAGCTGACGAATACTCCGTGTTGAATGTAGTTTCATTGAGGAAGTATCCACTTAAGGTTTACAGGAGGGTTAAATTACTAAACAGTAATGAGGTACTTATTAAGGAGAGACTGGTTAACTTAAGTAGGCAGAACTTAAAGTTCTCTTGGCTGCATCACCCTAACTTCGGTAGTGACCTATTATCCGAATACACTGTACTAGAGTTACCTAAGGGAACGGAGGTGGAGGTTGATAAGTACCTCAGTGGTGGGTCATCAATTCTTGAACCTGGGTATAGGGGTGTCTTCCCCATGGTTAAGTCTAAGAGTGGTGAATTAATTGACTTATCAAGATTCCCTAGAGACCTCAACACTAATGACTTAGTGTATGTACCTATGGTTAAGGAGGGTTGGTTTAGGCTAATTAATGAGAAACTGGGGATTAGACTTGAGGCTAATTGGGATGTTAACGTATTTAGGTCAATGTGGCTTTGGAGACCATTAGGCGGTGGCTTTAATTACCCATGGTTCGGCAGAATATACGCAACATCCGTGGAATTAACCACAAGCTGGCCTGCTACTGGGCTTGCGGAGCAGGTTAAGATGGGTACAGCATATGAGATTCAGGGCAATGGTGAGATAAGCACGTGGATTAGATTTAAGATAACGTAACAATATACTTCATGATGCTTTAAAAATTTAAAATAAACCTTAATGCACAATTATGGGCTTAAAATACCTCTGAAGCTTTCTCGCAGGTGTTGTAGTATGCTTCCTTTCCTAAATTTCCCTTAGTAACCCTGGATACTAAACATAATTACTCCTCAATTTCACTAATTTTTACATTATTTGGGAGGCTGTTTTATTGCTCATGTTTTAACATTGCCATCGCCTAAAAGTAATGCATAGAGGAAAACTTAACATCGCTTATTAGATAATGATGTAAGCTAATGCATGTATATTAGCTATTGGAATTCAGGACAATGATGCGTAAGCCCTATTGCCTACCCTCGGCTACTTTAACCTGAACAATTATTGCATTGTATGGGCAATTGTATTGGCATGAGAAACAACCCATGCATTGTCCCTCTGAAACCACCATGGCCTTATCTTTTAACTTACCAACGAGTACACCCTTAGGGCATATTGTCCAGCATATTCCGCATCCAGTGCAATTGTTCAAGACCATTACCCTGAACGTAATGATCACTATTCCTAATCCACGAATAACCCGTTATTTAATACTTACTTAGCTTACTCTCTTAAATTAAGTATACGTATACTACACGTATACGTGTAGAATTGGATTAATCACTTGAGTCGGCGGGAGGTTTATTAAGAGTCCTGGGGTTGGGTTCCCGTGAGTGTGGAGTCTAAGGTTAGGGTTCCGGATGAGGGGGAAATGCTTGCTAAGGTTACCGACATAGTTGGTGATGATAGGGTTAAGGTCATTTGTGAGGATGGTAACATTAGGATAGCTAGGATACCTGGTAAGTATAGGAAGAGAATGTGGATCAGGATTGGTGATTACCTAATAGTTGCACCCTGGGATTTTGAACCAAGTAAGGCTGATGTTATTTACAAGTATGAGAAGGGTGAGGTTAATGAGCTCAGGAGGATTAGCAAGTACAGTGAGATTTTAAATAGACTTGATGAATTAGCCCTGTAGAGTAATGGATCAACAGGAGTTAAATAGGCTAAGGGACTTGGTTAAGATGGAGCAGGAGAGTAGGGAACTTGTGAAGTTACCCTACAGGTCCTATAGGGAGTTAATTAATAGACTAGTGGGTGATGTTAAGTTTGGCGGAGCCTTGGAGAATACTTTAACCTCAACTTACCTAAGTATGGTTAAGGACCTGTTAATTGCCCTGCTCAGGGCTAGGTTACTTAAGATACTTGACCAAGCCTCAGAGGGTAATGTACCAAGGGGGAACCTTATGGTTGAGGAGACTAAATTGGCTTCAGTACTGGAGGATTTAGAACGCCTCATTAAGCCAAGTATGCTTAAGGCACCGGGCAGGGTTATGATAGTTAGGTTCACTTCAAACTACTTCAGCATTAAGACAAGTAAGGGTAACATGATTAGTGAACCCACTGTGGGTGACTTAGTTATTATACCTAAGGAGGATGCGATAGAGTTAGTCACTAACTTTAAGGTTGCTAAGGCGTATAGGATAAGGGTTAGGAGGCATTCCCCCTAAGCCACCTGATGGTTAACCTAACCGCATCAGCACTACTATACCTAGGGGACCAGCCTAATTTACTTAACTTATCAGTATCAAGAAGCATGTACTTGACGTCACCTAACCAACCTCTACCATCCGGGGTCATGGCCTTAGTAACTATGTTAACGTCCCTTAACCCAAGTTCCTCAATAACTATCCTAGCTATGTCCATTACCGTGACCCAATCCTTATTACCAACATTAAATGCCTGCTCCTGGAGGCTACCGTTAGTTAGCTTATTGAATAGGAATACTGTTGCATCAACAGCATCATCAATGTATAGGTAACTCTTCCTTTGGCTACCATCACCAAGAACCTCAAGTTCCCTAGGGTTCTTGGTGAGTTTAACGTAGAAGTCGTATATTACACCATGCCTTGACCTGGGTCCAACAATGTTGGCGTACCTTAAGTTAACAACTCTAATACCGTAAAGCCTGGAGTACGTACCTAGTATAATTTCCCCAGCTGCCTTAGTGGCACCGTAGACGCTTATGGGCATTATTGGATGATCCTCAGGTGTTGGTAAAACCTTAGCATCACCATACACTGTGCTACTACTGGCGAAGACAATGTACTTAACGTCATTCACCCTAGCGGCCTCAGCAACATTAAAGGTTGCAGTGAGGTTATTGTCGAAGTGGCTCCTAGGCTCCACTGAAGATACCCTAACTTCAGGATTAGCGGCTAAGTGGAATACCGCGTAGGCACCCTTAAACTCACTGACCCAGTCCCCCCAATACCTAAGGTCAGCCTTAACAACATTAACCCTACCTGTACTTAAGGACTCCTTAAGGTTACCTGCATCACCACTACTGAAGTTATCAATAACAGTAACCTCATAACCATTCTTAACAAGCCTATCCACCAGGTGGCTTCCTATGAAGCCGGCTCCACCAGTTACAATTACCCTGCTCATTATAACCCTAGTTAACTAAGTTCATAAGACCTTCTTAAAGCTTAACCCCAATGAGTTAGCATTAACAGTGAATTCACATGATAAGAGTGAACGATAATCATTATCATTTATGATGATGTTAGTTTTAAGTTATAATGACGTCATTTTACGGTATCCTCCTATAGTGAACTAGTGAACTTAATGTAGGCAGGTTTGATTTCCCCTTAATACTGGGGATTCATAGTTAACGCATGGTCTTACCACAACTGGGTGCATCAGTAGTGATGCACGCTTTATTGATGAGGGTTTTCAAGTCCTCATGGAGCACTGAACCCTACTAAATCCTTAAAAATGCTTAAATTAGTGGCTGGGTAATGGCAACAGTAAGCGCGCACTCTAGGCCAAGGCCGAAGCTTTATGGACCGGAGGTTTACTACTGTACATCATGCGGTAATCCAATTGCACCGTTTAAGAGGGCAACCCACTTCCTATGCCCAAACTGCGGTAAGTATGAGATTTGGAGATGTGAACGCTGCAGGAGGGAGGGTAATGTCTATAAGTGCCCTGTATGCGGCTTTGAGGGTCCTTAATTAAACCACTTACCCCAATGTTGATTCATTTTCATGATTACGTAATGTTAATTAAGTGACTTACATTGAACCATGCTTTAATTTACCGGTACAGTAAATTTTATATAATGCGTAATTTAGGGGACATGGTGAATTAAATGGCTCAAATATACTACGTGTACAGGGTTACCCCAAGTAGGGAGGATGTTGATTACGAGAAGCTTAAGCAAGCTATCAAGGGTAAGCTTGAACCTAAGTACCCTGTTAAGGGTATTGAGGAGGAGGAGATAGGCTTCGGTATTAAGGCGTTAAAGATACACATAGTTATACCGGAGTCCGATGAGTACACTAGTGATGAAATCGAGAATATACTATCCCAGATAGAGGACATTGGGGGTATTGAACTAGAGTACTTCACTAGGGTTAGTTTCTAAAAATACGCTTAGCCTTAAGGGGCTTCATTGTTTTCCTCATGCCTATGGATTGCAGCGCATTAAAAGTTTTATAAACCCATAGTTTAATTCTCCCCTATGTCCAGTGAGGAGGATTGGATTGAGCTTCGGGTGGCTGAGGCTAAGCAGAGGGATGCTGGTAGACCTATTGTTCGCATTGACCCCACAATTATGAGGGATTACGGTATTGAACCAGGTACTGTAGTTTACATTAAGGGTAAGAAACTAACCGCAGCTAAGGTAATGTACGGTTTACCTGAGGATGATGGTAGGGGTGTGATTAGGATGAATTCAATAATTAGGAAGAACGCTGACGTTAGCGTTAATGATACAGTCAAGGTGAAGGTAACTGAGGCTAAGCAAGCTCAACTGGTTAAACTAGCCCCAGTTTCAATGACTCTTTCCATTGAGCAGAACTTCGAGAATTACGTTAAGCAGAGGCTTAAGGATTACGTCCTAATGGAGGGTGATTTAATACAAATACTGGTTCTTGGCCAGTCCTTAATATTCCAGGCTATTCAAGTTAAGCCAAGCAACACACCTGTTATTGTTGATGATGAGACTCAGGTTAAGGTGCTTGAGAAGCCTGTAGAGAACATTAGGATACCTCGTGTTACTTGGGAGGATATTGGTGATTTGGAGGAGGCTAAGCAGAAGAT
>NZ_JAGDXD010000050.1 GCF_023256255.1 Caldivirga sp.
ACCGCAACTACTACCACTAACTCAACTACCACAACAACTAGCACCAGTAAGGAAGTATGGGGTGGTTAAGTTTACATTAATGCATTGAAAAACATGGCTAATTTAAAAGTATATGTCTTATAAGTAAACATACTTTAAGTTTATTAAAACACGAATACCGTGCCTTCCTCAACCTCCGCTAGGAATGTCTCCGCCCCAGCTATTGCATCAACAATGTCTAATAAATCTTCCTTCTTAATATTATACATTTGGGCGGCCAGGGGGCATGCGTAGATTTTAAGATTGTCACCATACTCCTTCTTAAGCTCAGCCAGCATTTCATGCCAGTTCTTAAAGGAACCAGACTTAATGGCGCCATTAACGTTCTTTAAAAATACTTCAACGTAACCCCTATATTGCTCAGGGAATATTGACCAATCGTCAGGCCTCTCACTACTCCATACTTTACCCGCCACGTCCTTCCTGAAGGCTACTAAACCCTCATTAACCAGGTGGAGGACCACTTTCCTGCCTGAGGCTAAGGCGGCAGCCGCATAGACAACCACGCAGCATATTCTATTAGCCGCCCCACTCTGAACAACCATACCCACTACTTTACTGCCCATAACACCCCTTTGCATTCTTAATTTATATATGATCATCAATTAGTTATTTTTTACATAAGTGAGTATATTATGCAATAAGTGAAATAGGTATTAAGAATCCATTAACCACGCAGTTATGAGCAATGAAAATGAAGTCACAGTAGACGCAAGGGGAAAGGTATGCCCGGTTCCAGTTCTTGAAACCGCTAAGGCTGCTAGATTAGCTAAGCCTGGTCAGGTTATTAAGGTGATTGCCACTGATCCCGCAGCTAAGCAGGATTTAGTGAATTGGGCTAGGGTAACTAATAATGAGTTACTTAGTGTGGAGGAGAATAATGATGCTGTAGTTGTTAGAATAAGGGTTAAGGGCAAGTTATGATGTGGTTATTACCCGCCTTACGTAGTTTAAAATATGTTAGGTATTGATAATGCCTGTGCCTTAGCCTTCTTAGCCGTACCAGTAACCCTAATTGTAATCGCATAATCTATACTTATCATTGCTGCCCTAAACCATTTAATGCAATTTGTGGGTACTTTAACTACAATCCTATTAGCATAAATGAACATTGGAAGCGCATAGCACCTATTCGAATCCCAGTTAATTCCGGCAATCCCCCTAGTCTTAATCACCAGTTCCCTATAGACCTGTGGTAAAGCATCCCTACTCCTCGCCTCAATTATCATGTACCTGGGCATAATTACCTCCTCTTAACCACCATCAACCCTAGCTTGCTTAACTCCTTTTCAACCATTGTTCTTGATTCTGCGTTAAGCGATTTCCAGTGTATTATACCTAGTTTTGGTTTAACTGTGTTGCGCTCAACAGCCATCCTAATAATCATTGGTGTGGGGTTAACGTACTTAGGTACCATGTGCCCTACATCATATTCACCATTAATTATGTGGCTTGTCAACGTAGCGTAATGTAGGTCACCTATCGATACGGCAACATCCTTACCATCATTAATGTACCTATTAGTGTCATTAAGGAAATCAAAAATAAGCGACGCTAAAAACTCCTGAGCCTTAGGATTCCTCCACTCATTACTGGTGGAGCCAATCTCTACGAATACTGCTGGCTTATCAACAAAGGGACCATGGTGAGTTGCCTCAAGGGTTGCTGAATAGCCGCTTAATTCACCAATTCTCCTATACGCTTCCCTAAATAAATTTGAAAGTACCCTTGGTTCACTGACCGCTACAAGGCCTGGTTTACCACCTAACTCAACGTCACTAGTCCAATTACCTGGGGTGTGGAAGGTTATCAGTGGCTTAGGATTCCTCATCTCATGCCTACTTAGAAATAGCAATACATCTATGTTATTGGCCTTAGCCCATTCGTCAGCCTCATCAATGTAAACTATGTCCTTGGTTGAAACTAGGGCTAAGGCTAGGTCTGAGGTATATTCGTTAGCCTTGACTTCCTTAAACTTAATCATATTCCTAAGCATACCCCAAATACCCATAGAGGCTTCATCAATCTTAGATACAATTAGCCCAATCTTCATTACACTAGGCATAACCTTGAAGTTATTAAACCATTTCCTATAATGCTTGGTTATTTTCATCCATTTAAGCATGCGGATTAGGCATTCACCTCCTCATGATTGATTGGGATGAGAACCTATACAGGATTAAAGTAAAAGCAAGTTTAGTCAAAATAAGAGCCCCCTAAATCTAGTGAACCGCATATTAGAAGTAATGATATGGTCTTCCACTGAACTCCAACAGATTATATACTCAAATTACCAAGAAGTCACCCTGAGACTAAGAATTACGATGAATTAATTAAGGAAGCTAATACTGGGCTGTTCTTCAATTGAATAAATGCTTCTTTTAATAACTTAATATAAATGCATGTGATTAGCCATTGTGAATTTTACTAAGTAGCTAACTGAAGCATTAATAGTAGGTGTAGTAGGCTCAATAATGGGTGTTTCACTCTTAATCGTCTTAACCCACGTAATGCACGCATCATCGTTATTTAGCACTAGTTCAGGGGCAAGGTTCGGGGTGGCGGATTCAGGGGTGTAAATACCGGGTTGCGTTAGCATCCTCGCCCTCCTCATTAGTAGGCATAAGCCTACCAATACCCATAACCTTAACCACACCCTACATAGCGTTATTATTCATTGTTACATTAGCAACCAATGTCATTGCAGCCCTAATACCAGCCATAAGGACAACTAAGATACCACCAGCTCAGACGCTTAGGTACGAATAGTTTAAAATAAAGCTTATAAAACGGTTAAGTAAAGCGGGCATTAAAGCCCCGGTCGTTCAGCCTGGTCTAGGATGCGGGCCTGTCGAGCCCGAGACCCGGGTTCAAATCCCGGCCGGGGCGCCAGAAGCTCATTCCTTCCAGTCATGATTCACCGGCCTCTCCTCTGCCTTAAAGGGTGGTTACCCTTATGGTCTACGGAAAATGATGATAGTCTACAAACCAACAAACTAAGCTTAACCTAAAATCCAGGTTCAAGCTGAAGCACATGGTGAAGGTATTCTCCATACTAATCTCTAAGATGCACCTTTACTTTAACGCTTTCTTAACTTCCACAATCATTTTCTCCACATCCTCAATCATTTGGCTTACTGAATTTACATCCAGTTTACCCTCATGGAAACCCCACGCGTGTAGGGCATAGGCTGAATTCCATCCTACCCTAACCCAATCGCCAAGCCTTATTGAGAGCTTTGATACTGCGTTAAATAGGTTGTAAATGTACCATCTCCCCTCCTTCATGGCCTGCTGATATTCAGGTAAGTTAAATTCTTCGGCAAGCGCCTTCACAGCCTCCTCAGCAGCCTTATACGCCTTCTCAGAGGCTTGAGTTAGATCACCCTTAGCTAAATACTCCTTAGCCTCGTTAAGCATCTTTTCAGCTAACGTAATCCTTAACCTAATACCCTCAGATGGGTCTCTGAGATATAGTTGGTTCAGTATTAAGTCAATAACATCAATCCCAGCCCTCTCAGCAGCATCAAGTACCTCCTTAGGAACCTCCACAGGGAAATAAATATCTAAGTGCTTATAAATGCTTACCTTAATTAAATTCACACTTTACTAATGCTGCATAAGTTTAACCTCTTCCTTGTCCTTAATGGGCAAGGATTTCCTGGAGACCTTGGTTAGGCTACATTACCTTTGATGAGTGCTACTTGACACAAACGAAACGACAAGCCTCGCCTCTTCTGGGGGTTGGGTTTTTAGGTTCTGGTTGGTTTTGGGTGTGGGGATGCTTGTAATGGGCTTTGGAGTGCCTATGTGTCCCCACACCCTTACCACATATCCCCGAGTCTCATGCAGAGGCTTGGGGCAACTCCCAGTGAGGGGTAGGGGTAATGGGCCTAAGGCCAAGCCAGTGGCCCACCGCTGGATGAAGACGGTAAACCACAAACCAATAAACCACCCAAAGAAAAACCCCACCCTTCCAGGACAGGGAGGAGGTCAGTGCTCTGTTGACCAAACTTTAATGAAGATAGAGAGTTGGATTAACTACTACCTGCCCTAAAAGGTAAGGCTTACTGTCATTTTATAACATGGTATCATGGGTAATTGCTGATGCATGATTTAAATACATTTGTAGAGTTACCTTATTAATTTATGATGAGTTAGGAACCTCGCTGAGGGGTGAGGAGGGAGACCGCGCCTGACCGCGTAATCTTTATAAACTGCTTATTGGTAGCCAATAAATTATGAATAGGAACAGTGAATTAAGGAGGGTGCATTACCTATTATTCGCGAGCTTCGCCTTAGGCTTCCTAATATGGGGTTTTATATCAACTAGTGGTGTAATGACAATAGCCTACTTTAAGGACTACATACCTAAGTGGCTCCTACCCGCATCAGTAATCTTGGGTTACATATTCCTAGTGCTTGGTGACTCGGTAATGGGTTTCATAACGGACAGGATTGGTAGGAAGAGGGTGTTCATATACACTATGAGCCTTTACACAGTTGGATTACTGGGTATGGCTGCATCACTCTACGTTAAGCAGGTTGCTAATCCTCTGGTAGCCTTCATAGTCTTCATGGTTTCCTATGCCCTAGCCGAATTCGGAGTGGGTGGTGAGGAGCCGCCGGCATTAGCCGCAACCTCAGAGCTTATGCCAAGCAGCAGTAGAGGCATGATGCTGGTTCTTACACCTAACTTCGATAATGTTGGTGCAGCCTTAGCTGCGGCAATACTTTATGCGGCATTAGTCTATACAGGTTCAGCCAGCGTATCATCAATATACACTATGATTGGTTCAGCCCTAATAGTAGTGCTAGTGACCCTGCTAGTTAGGCTACGTATACCTGAATCAGTAAAGTGGCTTGAATCCAGGGGTAGGGTTAATGAGGCTGTTGAGGTGGCTAAGCGGGAGGGGCTTGAATATGCATTAAGCGTAGATAATTCAGTAATACAGGTTAGAGCTCCACCTGCTTGGTTTAGGGCTTTATTCCTCTCAATAATAGGATTCACACAAATAACAACGTACGGCTTAATGGCGTTCACTATAGTTTACCTACCATCATTACCCTTCAGTAGTAACTATAGTCTACAATCATTGGTAATACTGTTGGCTAATCTAGGTGCTGCCTTGGCGGGCTTAGTGGGTTTAGTGATAGATAAGGTTAGTAGGAGATCATTCACGCTTTTCTCATATCTAGGCGGCTTAGTCACCATGATCCCCATATTCTTAATATACGCGGCCCTCAACACGCCGTTAAGAGCATCATTATTGATATTCTACACTTTACTCTTCTTAAACATGGCCTTCAGTGAATTTGAATGGGCTGTTAGGACCATGCTTGAGCCTGAATTATTCCCGACTAGGGTTAGGGGGACTTGGATTGGTGTAATTAGGTTAATATCCTACGGGGTATTCATAGTACTGAGCTACTACCTATTAAGCACGTTGAACACGTATCAATACCTCCTCACTAACCTAATACTGTATGCAATAGGAGCTGCGGCGGCAGTGGCCTGGTTCATCTATGGTATTGAAACTAGGGGTATTTCAATAGGTGTCTTGGATAACATGATGAGTAAGTGAACTTATAAGACCATTAATTAGCCTTAAGCCTTAATATTAAACTCCAGTGATCTACTGTTATTAACTATACCATGGGTTAGGACTTTACCATTGAGTAGTGATTCGCATAAGGCCTCAATCTCAGATAATGCATTAAGCAGTACATTATCATTCACGTTCTTTATGCCGGCCACTACTATTAATACGTCGCTTGTGAATTCATCAACCTTAGTTAATTCTGAGTCCCTATATGGGTAAACGTGAAGTATCCTACCATCATTAGTTGCTAACACTATTTGATTCCTAGATAACTCCATTTTAGGTGACCCAAGGGGTGTGAATAATTCACCATCAGCAGCCCTCCTCAACACAATATATTCAACCTGCCCAATCCTCCTAAGGTCATATAAGCCAATTGGAACCTTATACTTAACACTAGCTACATTACCTATGTCAACAAGTGGATTAATCCTTGGCAAACCATCACCCTTAAGTATTCTTCTAATTAACGCCTCCTGGGCGGGCCTCTGCTTAGTGGGATCTATGCCAAGTCTCCAGTAGAAGTTCCTGTAAAGCCTTATTAACTCATCATCCTTCAAGGATTCAATGCTCATTGACCCCTTCACGTTAGCCTCCACATCACTAATTATTTTACTTAACTCAGGGGGATTAACCCTATTATTAACGCCCACAACTACGCCAACAGCCATTGAAAGCTCCAGATCGCTGAGTGAACTATGTATGAATATGCGCATACTAGTATTACTTCCTATGGCTTAAAAACGCTTCTCGAAATCTAGTAATCTCAATTATCGTGGGTTACATGATGTTAGTTAACAATGGTTAAACTAAGGCACCTTACTCAAACTCTATTGTGGCCGGTGGCTTAGGGGTTACATCGAATCCAACAGCATTAATTAGCTTATTACTCATTAATTCATCAGCTATACTACTTAGTAATGATTCACTAAGCATGGGTACATTAGCTGTCATGTAGTCATCAGTCACCACTGCCCTTATTGCAGCAAAGTACCCACCACTAGCCCCCTTGCTGGCTAATTCGTAAATCACATGAGTTACATTGGTGCCGTAGGTTAACCTACTGTATAGATTAAAGGCATCACTCCAGCTACTCAACTTACCCCTAACTAACGCAACGCTACCGTACTCCCTTGAATCACCCTTAACGCCAGTACCCTTAATACTAAATACGTCCACTGTTAAGCTACCCAAGTCCTTAATCCTCTTGCTTAACTCCTCACTAGTAGTCCTATTATCCTCCCAGACTGCCGCGAACCATTGGCTTAAGCCCAAGCCACTGAGCCTCTCCTCAACTATCCTCGTTGACCACCTAGTAACCTCAAGCTTCTCCATGGTTAACCTACCCACTGCCCTTATGCTTAAGCCTGGGCCAGGGAAAGGTTGCCTCTCGGTTACTGCACTCGGTATCTTAAGGAATCTCGCAAGTACCCTGACCTGATCCTTATAAAGATCCTTAAGTGGCTCCAGTAACTTGAAGCCGTAAACCTTATCAGTTTCAATACCCAACTGGGCGAGGACATTATGCTGGGTCTTTATGCCGCCTGTAGTCTCTATCCAATCAGGGGCTATTGTACCTTGAATAACCCAGTCACAGTCATTATCCTTAACCACCCTTGATAATACGTTATAGAATGTACTCCTAAATGTGAGCCTCTTCTCCTCTGCATCACTCATGTTGATCATTGCCCTGTAAAACTCCTCTTTAACGTCAATAAGCCTTATCGGTAGTAGACCAGTTAGGCTATTAATTATTTCACTGGTTTCGTTAAGTCTCATGAATCCTGTGTCAAACAATACTGGGATTAACTTATCACCGAGGGCTAACCTAGCGACCACAGCGCTTGTGGTACTATCTACGCCACCGCTCACTGCAGCAACTGCACATTTTACATTAAGTTTCCTTATTTCCCCCGTAATGACCCTTATAAACTCTTCTGGGGTGAACACAAGCCTATTTTGCTTGCTGTGATTTAAATGTTGCGTGTTCTTAACGCTGTATTTTTCAAATTATTTGATTGAATAATGCAACGCCTTATTAAGGACTATTATGAGCATAACTTGGCGAAGTTCCTTAGGATAACATCACCGAACTCCGTGTGTTTAACCTCAGGGTGGAATTGAACACTATACCTACTTATCCTTGGATTAGCCATGGCTTGAACTCTAACTGTACTGCTGTGGGCAAGCACCATGAAACCACTGGGTTCCTTATCAACACTTATGTTGTGGCTTTCCCAGGCAGTGAACTCTACACCCACACCCTTCAGTATAGTATCCTCATCATCAACATGTATCCTCACACCCCCAAACTCAGGTGTCTTACTGCCTAATACGCCACCGAACTCATACGCAATTAACTGATGGCCTAGGCATATGCCTAATACTGGTCCTGGGAATTCTAGGACGTATTGAGGCGCATTACCTAACTTAGGTATATCAGCTGGAATGTTCCATGACCCGCCGCTGATTATTAGGCAATTGAGTTCCCTTGAAAGGACTTGGATTGGCTCATTGGGGTTAATGAACTTTGCTTGAAAGCCCGAATCCTCTAGCCTACGTTTAATTAAGTGATTATATTGGCCACCAAAGTTAACGACACCTATGATGCCCATTTTAACACTAACATCATCAATTAGGAATTTAAATTTAACGCTGTGTTGAGGCAATGGGTTATGGGGTGACCTTCTCCTTAACCATTGATAATACCTGCTCAGGCCTATTGTAGTATAGTTCCACCATTCTCGCAACATTATTGAACTCCTTAATACCGTTGTCAATCATCCACCTGACTATGGAAGCCCTAATCCTAATATCCTCAATTACATCGCTTGGCTTAACACCCCTCTCCTCAGCAATATCCCTAACTAGAATACTCTTATCAAGGTATGATTCATGCTTATCAAGTACGGGGTTCCACCTGAATACGGTTATGAACTTGATATCTCCGTTATCCAGTATGGGTTCGCCGATTTCAATAACCCTCCTCACAACCCTCTCACGCCCATCCTTAATCATCCTTATCCTCCTAATCATTACGAATATGTTCATTGACGGTATGTAGGCTGCAGGTATATTCATTGGTGGACTCATCAACCTGTTCTTAGCAGCATCAAAGTTCTCAGCGTGCATTGTTGATATGCCACCGTGGCCCGTGGAGACCGCTTGGAAAAGCACGTAGGCCTCCTCACCCCTAACCTCACCAACTATTAGGTAGTCGGGCCTCATCCTTAAGGTTGCCTTAACTAGGTCAAACATTGTTATTTCAGAGGTCTTCTGGGGACCGAAGGAGAGCCTTGGAACCAGCCTAATCCAATTCTGGTGGGGTAATTTTACCTCAGGTACTTCCTCAACAGTTATTATCTTCATGTTGGGTCTAATGAAGGTTGCCATAGCGTTCAGGAACGTTGTCTTACCAGCACCAGTCACTCCCACCACCATGAATGACTTATGGTAATCCATCATTGTCCAGAAGTAACCAGCTATCTCAGGGTTAATCATACCGTTAGCGACTAATTCAGTGAACGTGAATGGGCTTGACCTGAACTTCCTTATGGTGAAAGTTGAACCACTGGGTGAAACCTCACGCCTATAGGTTACTGCAATCCTTGAACCATCTGGAAGCTGAGCATCGACTATTGGTGTTGCAACTGACACATGCCTATCAGCCATGTGTATTAACTTAACAACTAAGTCATCAATAGCCTCATCACTTAAAGGCACTATGTTAGTGGGTATGCTCTCGTAATCCTTATGGTAAACATATATTGGCTTCCCAACCCCATCAGCTGAAATATCCTCAATATTTTCATCCCTCATAAGTGGGTCAATTGGGCCGAAGCCCAATAAGTCACGTTCAAGATAGTAGGCTAACGTTGACTGAGCACTGAGGGAGAGCTTAAGGTACCTCCTATACTTACGTATTAGTTCCCTAACCTTATTAGCTAAGAACTGCCTAACGGAGTTCGCGTCACCTATCTTCTCAGGTGGTGGTAATTCACTCATTATTATTCTAAGTAAGTCACCGTAAACTCTCTTCTCACTTGTCGTTAATGTAACCTCATCAACATAGTACATTATTGAACCAGTCTCAGTGTTCTCCATTATGTTAACGTAGGCGTAAGGCTCATTAACAGGGTACCTTTCAATTAACCTATACTGCCCCTTAATGTCGATCATTCTCTCAAAACCTAAACTAACACTAGACATACGGCATCTAATATCCTATAGAGGAGTATTAATATTTTACTACTATATACAGCTTCACCCAGCATGACCTCTTAGTTAACTCTTAATCCAGAACCATAAAATTATGAATAAGTAATAATTAAGCCAAGCCTAATATTCATGCAGAGGGTAATTTTATTAACCGAGCCTAAGTGAAGGCAATGAATATAAAATGCCCGGGGAAGGTGTTAAGGTTAGGTTACTTGCAGTATTGTCATCAGCAACATCATTATTAGCTAACCTAGTATTCTCCCTATTGGTGACTAGGAAACTTGCAACTTTTTCCTTAGGTGTACTTAATGTAGTTAATGGGGCTGTTATAATGGGGCTCATAATTCAAACAATAGTATCATTCATGGCAACTAGGGTTACGGCTAGGGATGGTAAGCCAAGCGTGTATATGTTTGCCTTATACTTAATATCAGGCTTACTAGGCTCCATAATAGCGTTACTCTACATTACTGGGGTTTCCTGGAGGTTTAGGCAAATTTACATTGAAGTATCCTACCTGACAATAGCATCAACCTTCGCTAGTTACCTACAGGGTTATGCAACTAGCGTACTAACCGTTATTGATAGGGTTAGGCTTCAGGGCATGGGTATAGTTACCTCAATTACTAAGTTGCTCTTGATAATTTACATAATGTACAGTGGATGGAGCCTATTCTCCGTCCTAGTATCTTCAATAATAATAACATTATCTGCAGTAGCCTATGGCTTAACCACAGTATTAACGAAATTAAGCCGTGTTGGGTCACTGGGCAGGTACTTTAAGGAGACTTTTGCCGCTTCATGGGTACCGTTGATTGGTTATGGTGCGGGAAACTTAAGGAGCATGGATTCAATGATAATAGGCTACGTGGGTGGCATTTTGGATAATGCAATGTGGCAGGTACTTAACGTTCAAGGTAAGGCACTTGGGTTAGCAACAGGCATAATTAATGTGACTTACGGTGAATTACTAAGCGGTAAGGATCTTGAGAGGAGGTTCTACATTGACCTACTGATCTTACTTAACGTAACCATTATGGTGGCGCTCTTTCTAGTGTTTTATGAACCATACATTGTGTACTTCCTGAGACCCCAGGACTACTCATTCATACAGTACTTAAGGATCCCTGTTATTCTACTAACGATCTCAACTATCGCCTCAATAATTAACCAATACTACTCATGGATCATGCAGGGTATAGATAGGGTTGACTTCAATGGTGAAGTCACATTTAAGACATATGTAGGTAGCTTAGTCTTTCACGCCCACTTCGCTGAATTCATACTAACCGTAGTTTACATCGCATCAATATACCCTCTAATAATCCTTTCAGAGATAATTAGGTTGCCGTCTCCGGTAATAAGTGGCGTACTATTAGCATCAATACTGGCAACGCTTACTAGCTTAACATACAGGTTTATTCACCTTGAGGCAAGGCGTAGGCTTAAAGTACCTGTGAAATCCATTATTCTCGACATAGTGACCCCTTCACTCTTAACAGCCTTAGTAACATACATGGAGTCCACTGTAATGCTTACAACATATCCACCTGTTAAGGGCGCAGTAGGGGAATTGATTAGAATAACTATTGGCGCGGTTTTAACCGCGGTAACATACTTAGCAGTATCATTGACAGTGTCAAGTAATATTAGGCGCCTATTCATGAATTTAGTGACATACGTCGTTAAGTCAGGCTTAAGCATAATTAACCGCACAGGATCCAGTGGCTAATTACTTAACTCAATTCTTCTTAACGCTTAATGATAAGGATTGTGTGTTTTAGAGGAAAGCTTTTTAAGTTGCTTAAAAAGCTTTAAAAGGATTAGGATGCCGAAGGAACCCGTATACAGAATTGAGAATATAGTGGCAACCGTGAACCTGGGTGTTGACCTGGATCTAGAGAGACTTGCGGAAGTATTACCTGCAGCTGAGTATAATCCTGACCAATTCCCCGGCTTAATACTTAGGTTTCAGAGGCCTAAGATCTCGGCGTTAATATTCAGGACAGGCAAAATGGTTTGCACTGGGGCTAAGAGTGAGGAGGAGTTGAAGAGGGCTGTTAAGTACCTTGTTAAGACCCTCAACCAACGTGGTGCGCAGATACAGAATGACTCAGATATTCAAGTTCAAAACATTGTTGCCTCAGGTAATCTACATGCTGAGGTTAATATTGAGAAGGCTGCGTTACTCCTTGAGAACTCAATGTATGAGCCCGAACAGTTCCCGGGATTAATATATAGGATGAGTGACCCTAAGGTGGTCATATTAGTGTTCAGTTCAGGTAAGATAGTTTGCACTGGGGCTAAGAAGGAGACTGACGTCGCTGTGGCTGTCCGTAAACTGTACGATAAGTTAAAGGAGATTAACGCACTATACGTTATTGAGGAGGAGTCTGCATATGAGGAAACGTAAATGATGTGCATTAAAGGAAGCATCTACGTTACGTTAAACTGGAGGGAGGCATTCAGTAGGGTATTTAATCGTAACGTAATTTATGTGGTTAATGAAACTGAGATTGATGAGGCCTACTCTGTGGTTAAGGGAAAGAACGTTCTTCTAATGGTTAACGGTTACCCAACTTCAAGCAGGTGGATTTACATTAATAAATTGATAAACGCCTCTGAGTGGGTGCTGGTTAAGTTAAGTAACCAGTCACCAGCTCTCCTTAAGGCTCTCAATGTGTCCCTGAGTCATGGTAATGTATCGTATATTGTTCAACCAAACACCTACATGATGGCCCATGAGTATATTGATGGTGAGTTCTACGTGGAGCCCATTAAGGATGAATCATCACCAATACTTCATCTGATCCTTAAGGATTCCAGGACACTTAACTTATACATACCCACGCATGGTAATATTGATAATCATTTAATCTACAGTATGCCTCTGGATAATGTTAGGAACGTGGTATTTGATGATGCTAAGGCTGCAGTTAGATTCATTACAATTAACAGCGTGTTGTGTAGTGGTGGTAAGGTGAATTGCGAATGCTCTGACCCAATTGACTGCGCCTTAAACTGCAGGAACATTGATGTTTCAGTAGATGCGTCAGTAAGTTAAGTTACCTCACATTTGGTTAATTACGAGCGGGTATCATTAGGTAAGCTTTATTAGCATCTTCCTCAGAACCGAGTAAGTGTTAGCCGCGTCTAATAAATTAGCGGGAACGCTTAAAGGCGCCGGGAGAGTAATTAGGAGCATTCTTGGTCCAGGTTGGTTGGTAATGCTTGCTGATGTTGATGCACCAAGCCTATTAACTGCAATGCAGAGTGGCTACTACTTAAGCTACTTAATGATACCTTGGTTAATACTACTAATTATACCACTCTACTTCACTCAGGAATTAACCATTAGGTTAGCGTTAGGCAGTGGTAGGGGTATTGGTGAGATTATTAAGGATAGATACGGTAAGAGGGTTGCCTTATCCTCACTACTACTAATGATGCTGATTGATGGCGCAGCATACCTAGGTGAATACGCCTCAGTGGCGGCTGTTGGCTTAACATTAGGCATACCTGTCGTTGCCTCCATATTAATCATATTAACGCTCCACACAGTCATAATACTCTTCAATGGTTCATACAGGAGAATTGAGAACATTCTCCTATCCCTATCGGCATTAATCCTAGTTTACTTAGCCGCATTCACAATAATTGGTATTAACCCCAACACCCTGTATGAGGCTACTGAACTCATGTTTAACCCAATCACGTACACTAACATTAGTTACACAGGCCTATTAGCCGCCAACATAGGTGCCGCAGTAATGCCCTGGATGCTTTACTACCAGTCATCGGCAATAGTGGATAAGGGTCTTAAACCCAACCACTACACCCATGAGAGGTTTGAGACTGCCATTGGGGCAGTAATCAGTGAGTTGCTAATGGTTGCAGGTGTCCTAATTGGGTATGAACTTAGGGTTAGGGGTGGTTCTGTTGATGGTTTCCTCAACGCGTTAAGCTCAATAAGGGTGGTAATGGGTAATTTCTGGTTTTACGCAGCTTCAGTGGGGTTAATTGCAGCAGCCACATTGGCAGTATTCGTAATAAGCATGGGCTTCGCCTACGGGTTAGGTGAGTATTTAGGCGAACCCAGTGGTTTTAGGCATAGGTTTAGGGATGCTAAGTCCTTCTACTTATTCTACCTGGTTGAAGTTGTCCCAGCCGCCCTACTGGTCTTATTGTCAAGTAATTTAGCTAAAATCATAATTGACGTAATGGTCTTCAACTCAATAGCCCTCTCAGTACCATTAATGCTGCTAATAAGGCTGACATCAGACAGTAGGTTAGTGGGTGCCTATTCGATAGGTAAGGTTAGGGCAATCATACTGTACACGGTTACTGTACTAATACTGGCGCTTGGTATCTACGCTGCCTTATCAACTTTTTAACAGCATTGAGGATTAATGGACCTAGCCCTACTTAAGATCTCATTAATAGCATTCCTAACCCTATTCTTAACCTCCTCCTCACTACTGCCTGACGCGGACACTTCAACCTCCACCGTGGGTTTATTTACCTCAATCCCCCTAGGATGACTCTTCACGTAGACTAAGCCGGCGTTAAGCCTCATCACTTCATTAACCACAGGTGCCAGGGCACTCTCCATAATACCCCTTACCACCACCGATTCCTCATAGTAGTACCTGCCTGGGACCCTTAATTGAGGAAGCACCTCATCAAGTATTGCCTCCATTTCAGCGGGTACACCTGGTAAGGTAATTATCCTCCTCCCACCATACTCAATGTAGACCCCTGGAGCCGTACCCACTGGGTTGGGTAATGGCTTAGCGCCCTTAGGCATGTAGGCCATTTTAAGCCTCTCCCTGGTTAACTCAACCCCAAGCTTATCATACTTACTCTTAACCATACTGTACGCCTCCTGGTTCAACTCAAGCTCTAGGTTGAGCGCCTTAGCCAAGGCTTCAACAGTCTTATCATCGAAGGTTGGGCCAAGGCCCCCTGTTGATACTATTAGATCAGCCTTACTTAAACCATCCCTGAAAGCCCACACTATTTCATCAATGTCATCAGGCACAACAACCATCCTGACTACATCATAACCAGCGTACGTTAGTACTCTACCAATGTGGGCTGCATTAGTGTTTATTGTCCTACCCTTAAGTATCTCATTACCTATGGTTATTACGTAAGCCTTCATAAGTTCTGTAAGCTATCAGTGGGTATTAAGGATTTTCCATGAGGCTACTTAACAAACCATAGCCAATACTCCTAGGGGTCGGACTTTCATAGGGTTTCATGATATTTCATATTAACCCTCGTCCTCATACCCCCTATTTCCTTCCCCATGCCGTCTACGGGAGCGGTAGTCAAACCACTCCCCCTCGAGGACACGGGAGTTTCATTGAGTGCCCTCCTCCCCCTCACATTGCTCATAGGCTTCACAGTGGCACCCTCCAATTCAATGTTAACGAAAAGGTTCATGAACTCTGCGGTTTATCGGAAACTATTGACAACGGCGCGAAACGCTTATTAATTGCAGGTAGGATAAGCCCTGATTCTCATGGAATAGTGATTAAGGCTGAGGGGTTAGGTAAGACGTATGATGGTGTAAAGTGGGCCTTAAGGAATGTTGACTTAAGCGTTAATCGAGGTAAGGTAGTTACCCTACTTGGCCCTAATGGTGCAGGTAAGACAACCTTAGTTAGAATACTGACCACTGAACTCGAGCCCAGTGCAGGTAAGTTAACTATACTTGGGGAGGACGCTTTAAGGAACCCTGAGAGGGTTAGACCCAGGTTAGCTTCAATACCACAGGAGGCTAAGCCAATATACTTCGTGACGCCTTATGAGCTAGTGTTCTCCTACCTAGTTTTCAGGGGTTTCTCAATAAGTGACGCCAGGGTTGAGGCTAGGAGGGCGCTTGAGGAGCTTGGCTTATGGGACGTTAGGGATAAGATAATGAATAACCTATCAGGTGGGTATAAGCGAAGGGCCCTGGTGGCCATGGCGCTTGCAAGCAATGCTGAGTTGGTTTTCATGGATGAGCCAACCACTGGACTTGACGTGTTCAGTAGGAGGGGTGTGTGGGATGCCTTGGCTAGGCTTAAGGGTAACTCAACAGTCATATTAACTACGCATTACATAGAGGAGGCTGAGTTCCTGAGTGATGAAGTGGTCATAATGAATAATGGGGCTGTGGTGAGTAGGGGGACTGTTAATGAATTGTTGAGTAAAATTAACGGTGAGTACGTTGTTGAGGTTTACGGCATCAATAAGCCAATATTCGAGGGTTACAGTTACGTTAAGTTAAACAACAGGTACTTGGTCTACGTGGATACGAGTGAGGATTCATCATTAATAGCCCAGGAGTGCACTAGAATGGGTGGGAAGGCCTTAATGAGGAGGAAGACGCTTGAGGACGTTGTGATCAGGTTAATTGAAGGGTGGTATAATGATGAGTCTTCAGGGGATTTGGACTCAGATTAAGTCAGTGCTAGTCTTCGCCTGGTTCTACGGCTGGTTAGCTGTTGTTAGGGAACCCTTCTGGCTAGTCTCCTCCCTCCTAAACCCATTATCCATAGTAGTAATAATGACTGTCTTCGGTGGGGTACACTACATGAGCTTTGGGTTACTAGGCGGCTTAGCTATGGCGGTAAGCTCAAGCGGTGGATTCACAATAATAGGTGACGCCACTTACCTAAGGCTTGAGTTAAAATTCCAGTCAATGCTGATAAACACTAGGCTTAACCCCATATCATACACCCTCGGCCTAGCCCTCTCAGAATTAACATACGCCCTGCCGGGCCTAGCAGTATTCATTATATTAATGCAGTTGATCATGCATGTGCCCGCATCCCTATACCTCCTAATAGTCCCAATACTGACGCTTGAGTGGGTTACGGCAAGTATGCTTGGCTTCACATTATCAACATTAATGAATGACGTTAGGTACGGTTGGTCCCTCTCAGGCATATTAGGCTTCCTACTGGGCACATTACCACCAGTCTTTTACCCAGCCTACCTACTACCCACACCCTACGTTGCCCTAGTATCCCCAGTTAGCATAGTGTCCACGGTACTGCAATATATTGTATTGAGGGTTAATTACCCATTAACATTAATTAGACTAAGCATAATCACACTACTGGCTGAGACTGTGGTTTTCACAATACTTGCATTACGTAAATCCAGGTGGAGGAGTATTCGCTGAAACCTAACGTAGCGTCTTAGCGTAAAGTGCTATTAGGACTAGGTTTATTGAAATGTTTATGAAGAATAACATGTAAAGCATCATTATGAACGTTAACCCAAGGGTTACCATGCTTAGGTATGTTAGGTAAATGTTAATGAATAAGTCCACAGCCAAGGTTAGTAGCATTATCCTCTGAGCAAGCATAGGCTCAATGTTAACTATAACGTAGATTAACTTAACCAACGCGAATATTATAGCCATTACGAACATTAACATTGGTATTAGAACATACGGGAGAGCTAAAGCATTAATACCATACAGGTACATTACCGCAACCATCATGGCCGTCTCAATCACCCTAACCACAGACAGCAACACATTAGGCTTAAGCATTAATGAACATTAAGGTAACCCTTTTTAAACATGAAGCCCCATAACCACATTACGACCCATGATTGCAACACATTAAACCCCTAACCCCCTACATTAAAGGTTCAATATTTATAAACCTAGAGCATAGCTAATTGAAGCCGATGATCCTCAATCCTAGAAGATTTACTCTTCCCTTGTCCTCATCAACGAAAAGGCTGAAACTACCTCACTTTGATTAAGTTCACTGAGTAAATATAACTATTTGCAGCATGAACTCATTGTTTTATAACCCATACTATACGCGGCTATTACCATTACCACCGCTACTGCTAGTAGGATGTAGGGTTTGATTTTATGCATGTTCACTATGTTAGTGAACCTTTATTTATCCTTTATATTAAACCTGTATTATTTACATTTAACACATGCATTAAACTTACAGTTCAATATTTGAATAATGCTTAAATAACCTCCGTAAGATTAACTTACAGTGCCTAGGCTTGTTAGACTTTCCGCATTAATTAGGCATGTTGGTGACTGGAGTATGCTGAGTGAAGGCTTTAGTGGTGTTCATGTTGTTGGCTTATCATCATTCCCAGTTAGGCCTGGTGAGGTTAGTCTTGAGGTTGTTTCAATTCATGGTGATGAACCTAAGGTGGTTAGGGAATTTATTAGTAGATTAATGAGACTTAAGGGTGGTAACATTGTTAAGGTTCTTCATGTTAATAGGGTTTCTAGGAGTAACTATGAGACCTTCCTACTACTGAGGTACAGTGGTGTGCTTAAGTACATTATATTGAATAATGGTGGCTTATTGGCTTACTCCCATGTTCATAGTGGTTTAAAGGAGTTCACGGCGTATTACCTTAATTACAATGATGCCGAGGAGGCTTGTAGCGAGTTTAGGAGGATTAATGGGGTTGAACTAGTTGAGTGTAATGTGAATTGGTTTAGGGGGAGGGGTCCCTTAATTATGAGTTACTATGGTGGGTTGTTTAGGCATGTGCTTACGGATAATGAGTATAGGGTTCTTAAGTTGGCTTATGAAATGGGTTACTTTAATGGTGTTAGGCAGGTGAGGCTCAGTGACTTAGCTTCATTGCTTAACTTATCTAAGGCTACTGTTGATCACCATGTAAGAAGTGGGTTAAGGAAGATAGTGAGGCTTTACTTAAGTAGCATTAATGATTCTAGGTTAGGAAGTACCAACCCTCCTTAGTCCTCTCATTCCACTTAACGTTAAGTGGCAGTGCGTAACCATACACTATTGAGCCCTTCCAAACGCTGAACTGTGGGTCATTAACCAGCTTAACGTTAATCCTCTCAGCCAGCTCCGGGGATAGTTTACTCATCATTATCTTAACCTTCTCAGGGCTAGTTACAGCAATGTCCCTAAGGCCCTCGGGAGGTGGCTTCCAGTTGAATGAACCCCCACTGAGTATGACGTTACTGAGTACCTTGTCCTGAATCTCCACAGGCGTCCTCCTAACACTGTTAACCACAGCGTCCGATAGGCTCATTTCCCCGTGGAAAACCATGTCGCCTACCGTAACGTCCTCTATCGTTAACCTACCCTGCTGGGTGTAGCTCCTGAATATCTCATGGTTTGGATTAAACAGTATCTCCCCTATTAGGAACCTCATCCAGGAGTACTCCTTAAGCTCAATGGTTACAAGTGGGTTAACCTTAATGGCCACTGTGAATTTATCAGGCTCACTCCTAGCCCTCCTAATTGCCTCATCAAGGTCCCTTGGGATTAAGCCGGCTTCCCTCTTAACAACCTCAACAACGTAATCATCCCTAGCCAAGTCCCCGTAGCCGGCATCCTTAAGCACCTCCCTTGTTATTGCATTAGCCTCAGCCCCACCCCTATTTAAGGCCACTATACCATCCCTAATTGGCCCATAACTAATGGGTACGACCTGCGTGTTACCGTGGCCAGCCTCAATAACTATGCATGTAACAGCCTTCTCAGCTATGGCGACTGCGAAGGGTTGGTCAATAACCGTCACCGCCCTCACAGCGTTACCGCCTAATTCCCTATTAACGTCACCGTGGAGTTCAACGAACCTCTCCTTCATGTAGTCTGGGGCTAGGGCTGATAATGCAGCCACCACTAGGAAGCCCTTGTAGTCCCCTTGCTTAGCGGCTTCACTGTGGAATTGAGCAATAGTGAACCTAGTCATCTCCCTAATAACCCTCCAAGCATCCTCATCCTCCCTCCTCACTATCCCATCATGCAGCGGGTACTTGAGGTTCCTTATGGCGTCCCTAAGTGAACTAAGGTACTTGGACACCTCATCACCAACCACAACCCCTCTACTTAACACATCCCTAGGCACAAGGAGCTTCATGCTTTCGGGTAAATCCCTAAGCAGGAGGCCCCTACTGGGCATTATCCTAGGTACTTCACCTAGGGTTATTGGTCCATACTTAAAGTAGCCTGTCCCGTAGTCCTCAGCGTAGACGAACCTTGCCTTATACTTAACATCCTCCACAACTGCGACTACGCGTACTCCTTAAAAACAATTATGCTCACTAGGTGTTCATCATGTGTTATCCCAGGTTTTAAATAAAATGAACCTAGAATAACCGCTTTAAGAAATTAGGAGAAAGCCGCATAGGGTGTTAGCGCGATAATTTATAAAAGGCCTCACACTCGGCTGAATCAGTGATAGGCTTGGTTAAGGTGTATACTGTTTCAGGGTGGTTTAAGGATAGGGGCAACGTGTGGAGGAAGTTCAGGATTGAGGTTACTGCGGTTAATGAGAATGACGCTAAGGAGAAGGTTTACACTAGGATTGGTGGAAGCCATAAGGTTCCCAGGAACCTAATTAGGGTTGAGTCAATCAAAGAGGTTAACCCCAGTGAGGTTAAGAACCGCTACATTAAGCAACTTCTAAGCGTTGATAGGCTGGTGACGTGGTGAACATGAGCGAAGGCAGGAGGTTAGTTATAACTCAGGACCAGTTAGAGGAATTGGCTGAGCGGTACAATGAACTAGTTAACCTAGTTAACACCCTGTCCCAGAACTTAACTGTACTTAACATGTCCATTAATGAATTGAATAGCGCCAAGGCTGTTCTCGAGCAGTTGAGTAAGGGGGTTGTTAGTGACTCATACGTAACCATAGGTGGGGGGATTTACGTTAAGGCTGAGGCTAAGGATACGGCTAAGGCACTTGTCGACGTTGGGGAGGGTTACGTTGCTGAAATGCCCATACCCCAGGCCATTGAGTTAATAAACGGTAGGCTGAATGAGCTTAATGCAACAAGGGAGAAGCTTGAACAGGAGTTGGCTCAAGCCATTAGGAGTAGTAGTGAGGTGAGGGATTTATTAACAGTAATATACTCATCCCTAGCCCGTTCACAGGGTGGCGCCGCAGGGCCTAAGGCAGGTCCGTAACCATGTTTAATAGGCTTAAGTCAGCATTCTCAAGCCTAGTTAAGGCAATTGGGGATGCGGTAACTCAAAGGGAGCTTACTGAGGATGATGTGAATAAGCTCCTTGGGGAATTCGAGGAGAGGCTCATAGAGTATGATGTCGCCCTAGACACCGCCGAGGCATTGGTTAATGAACTTAAGGCTAAGTTAATTGGTGTTAAGGTACCTAGGTTTAATGATGATTACGTTAAGGCACTGGTGAGGGACACCTTAGTGAGCCTATTATCAAGTATCCCTGACGTGGACTTTGATGAATTCATTAAAGGCATTGGAAAGAGACCAATAGTGCTCCTCTTCCTTGGCCCTAATGGCTACGGTAAGACAACTACAATAGCTAAGTTAACTAGTATGCTTCTTAAGAGGGGCATGAGCGTTGTTTGGGCTGCAGCAGACACCTATAGGGCCGGTGCAGTTGAGCAATTGGAGGGTCATGCCGCTAAGCTTGGGGTGAGGGTCATAAAGCATCCCTACGGTTCAGACCCAGCCTCAGTGGCGTATGACGCCATTGAGCATGCTAAGGCCAGGGGAATTAGTGTCGTTATGATTGACACAGCTGGCAGAATGCACACTGATAGAAACCTAATGGAGGAGCTTAGGAAGGTTCACAGGGTTTCATCACCGGACGCCTCCATTTTCATTGTTGATGCGCTTATGGGTAATGACGCCGTTGATGTTGCCAGAACATATAGCAAATACATACCCATTGACTTCATTGTGGTAACTAAGGTTGATGCATACGTTAAAGGTGGCGTAATATTAACCCTACTTTATGAACTTAGGAAACCCATAATATTCCTAGGCACAGGGCAGGGTTACGATGACCTAGTTAAATTCAATAAACTAGACTTCATAAATAAACTACTAGAGTAATTACTTTTCCTCATTGATTACCTGTCACGAAGCAGCATCATGCTGCTTAAGCATACTCTAACGCTGAGACCTTACCCTTAATTACCATGATATTAACCGCCTAGGTAAAGTATAGTGAATTTTTATGAACGCTGCTTAAAGTTTACTTTACTTAATTTTACAATAGATTTTAAAAATCCCCAACATTTGTTATTAACATGAGTTCAATTCCTCGTTCAGTTAGGCTTGGCTTTATAGGTGCTGGTAGGCGTGGTAGGGAGCTTATGGCTGCTGCTAGGCAGGCTGGTGCTGAACTTGCCGCGGCATCGGACATTAGTGAGGATGCCTTGAGGGAGGCGGTGAATAAATTCGGTGTTAAGGCGTATAGGGATGTTGATGGTATGCTTAGTGGGGAGAGGCTTGATGCTGTGGTGGTGTCAACGCCTGTTAGGCTACATGTGGCTCACGTTATTAAGGCCCTTGACCATGGCCTTGATGTGCTCGTGGAGAAGCCCGTAACGTTAAGCGTTAGTGAGGCTAATGAACTTCTTAGGAGGGTTAAGGCAAGTGACCGTATTGTGATTGTGGGTTTCCAAAATAGGTACTCTGAAGCCGTTAAGGTGGTTAAGGATTCAATTGGTGAGTGTAACGCATCCATGTTTGCGGGTTATTGGTACTGGACTATCCCACCAATACCGTGGTTTAGGCGTAGGAGTGAGACCGGTGGGCAGGTTGTTGAGCAGGTTATTCACATGTTTGACATAGCCAGGTACCTAGTCAGTGACATTGATTCGGTTTACGCGGCATATACGGAGAAGGGTAGGGATACTGATGAGGATAGGGGTGTTGGTTTTGAGAATTGGGCAAGCTACAGTGTTGCATTTAGATTCAGTAATGGGGCAGTTGGCTCAATACACAGCACCTATGCGCTATACCCAGAGCTCGGTAAGGAGATACCACTGGTTAGCTTTGATATTGTCTGTAGGGAGGAGTTGATTAGGTTCACTGGGTTCAATGAAGCTAAGATACACGTGAAGGGTAAGGATACGCAAGTGATCAGGGCATCAACCGACCCAACAGTTAATATGTTTAAGTCGTTCATTCAAGCCGTATTAACTAGGGATAAGGGGCTGGTGCCCACAGCCTATGAGGATGCCTACTGGAGTAATATCACTGTGCTTGCTGCTAATGAATCAGCATCAATAGGCAGCGTAATTAGGATTAAGGATTACGCATCGGGTGTTGGTAAATGAGGATTGCAACGGACCTCTGGCATAGGAGGGGTTATTCCATAACTGAGGAGCTTAAACTCATTAAGGAGACTGGGTTTGATGGGGTTGAGTTCACGGTATCTGAAGCCAACGAGAATTTACCGGCAATCTCAGATAGGGGTTACTTAAGGATAGAGCACATAATGGATGACGCAAGGGAGCTGCGTAAACTGGCTAACGATGTGGGCTTGGAGATACACAGCGTTAGAAGTGGGCTACTGTGGAGGTACCCCCTAACCTCGCCTGACCCAGCCATTAGGGATAGGGCTATTGAGATTGCTGAGAGGGAGCTTGAAGCATGCAGCCTAATGGGGGCCACCGCACTGCTGATGGTGCCGGGTGTCGTTACTGAGGATGTCCCATACGACGTGGCCTACAGGCTATCCCAGGAGGCCTTAGGGAGACTAAGCAGGAAGGCTGAGGGGCTTGGCATTACCCTTGCTATTGAGAACGTGTGCAATAACTTCCTCCTAAGCCCAATGGAGTTCGCCAGGTTCATAGATGAGTTGAATAGCCCAGCCGTTGGTGCTTACTTAGATATTGGCAATGTAATGGATTGCAGGCTCGGCTACCCTCAGCATTGGGTTAGGATACTTGGTGGTAGGGTTAGGAGGGTTCACATTAAGGACTACAGCATTGGCCTGAGGGGCATTACAGACCTATTCAACGGTGACGTGAACTGGGCAGCCGTAATGAAGGCTCTTAAGGATGTTGGGTACGACGGCTACTTGACGGCTGAACTACACCCATTCAACGCCGCATATGAACTCTACTTTAGACAGCTTGCCGAGAGGATGAGGATGCTCCTAACACTATAGGGTGGTTGGCGTGGGTAGGGTCGTTGGCGTAGGCCTAATTGGACACGGCTTCATGGGTAGGGCCCATAGTTTGGCCTGGAGGAATATTACATTGTTCACGGACAGCCCAATTAAACCCATGCTTAAGGCCGTTGCAGGTAGGAGGGAGGATGCCATTAGGGATTTCGCATCTAGGTTCGGCTTCGAGAGGTATTACACGGACTATAGGCTAATGCTGAAGGACCCCGACATCGAGGTTATTGACAACGTTACGCCAAACCACATGCATAAGGGGCCCACAATTGGGGCCATTGAGGCTGGCAAACACGTTATTGTTGAGAAGCCCCCAGCCCTAAACGCCCAGGAGGCCTACGAGATGTATAAGGCTGCCGAGAGGGCTGGCGTGGTTAACATGGTTGCCTTCAACTACAGGTTCGTGCCGGCAATAGTGCTTGCCAGGCAGTTGATTTCAAGTGGAAGATTAGGCAAGATATACCACTTCAGGGCATTTTACCTACAGCAGAGTTTAGCTGATCCAAATGCTCCATTGACTTGGAGGCTTAGGAGCGAGTACGCGGGTTATGGTACATTGGCTGACTTAGGGAGCCACATCATAGACCTAGCTAGGTACTTAATTGATGAGGTTACTGAGGTTAATGGTAGGCTCTACACATTCAACAGATTCAGGGTTAACCCAGCCAGTGGTGTTAGGGAGGAGGTTAATGTTGATGAGGGCTTCACGGCAATGGTTAAGTTCAGGAATGGGGCTGTTGGCTTGATTGAGGCCTCAAAGCTAGCCACAGGTCACTACAATTCCCTAATAATTGAGGTTAACGGTAGCGAGGGATCAATTAGGTTTGACTTGGAGAGGATTAATGAGCTTGAAGTCCACTTCACGGGCGACGGTGAGTTGAGTGGGTTCAGGAGGATCCTAGTCACACAGAGGACGCACCCATTCATGAGGTTCTGGTGGCCGCCTGGCCATGTGATTGGTTGGGAACACACCTTCACCCATGAAATATACCACTTCCTGATTAGGCTTAGTGAGGGAAGGGATGTTTCACCTGAGGCGGCAAGCTTTAAGGATGGGTGGAGGGTTATGAGTATTATTGAGGCTATTGCGAAATCCTCTGAGGAGGGGAGGTGGGTTAGTGTGCCTTAACCCTCAAAGAACCCCCTCAAATTACTATTATAGTAGTTTACGAAGAATTTCAAGTCCTGGATAGGGTCTGATTCAGGGTCCTCGTATTCAACGGTAACCCAACCATCGTACCCATGGTTCTTGAGAATGCTTAGTATCCTCACAATGTCAAGCCTACCCCTGCCAGGCACCTTAAATCTCCTAGCCACTTCACCCCAGTCCTTAGCGGCGTTAAATGGCTGCGTATCATCCTTAAGGTGAATGTAGCCTATCCTACCAACCCACTTATCTAGGAATTCATACGTATTAATACCGGATACTGATAAGTGGCCTATGTCTGTGAATAATTGGAATCTAGGCGTGGTTAACTTCATGAGTAGGTTAATCTCATCCTCGCTCTGAATAATCGTACCCCAGTGGTTATGCACACCAAGCCTCACGTCATCATACTTATCCAGGATACTGTTAATCACCTCAGCCATGGCCCCAATATACCTCTCCTTATCACCCTCAAATAACCTAAACCTGGGTGGTGGGCCAATAACCACGGTGTTTGAGTTAAGCTTAAGTAAATTACCCCTAATCCTCTCGAAATCCCTAATAATGAACTCATGCTCCTCCCTAAGATGAAACTTAGCGGACCAGTAAACGGCCGCGAGCTCAAGCCCAAGCCTCCTCAACCTACTGCCAAACTCCTCAACACTACCGAAGACCGTTAAGTGGGCTTGATTAACCTCAACACCCCTAAATGGGCTTAGGTAAAGCAATGCAAAAGCCTCACCAACACCCATAAACCCACCCCTAGCAAGACTAGCCCCAACCTGAATACCAAGACGCATTGCTTATTTACTCAACCTAGTTTTAAAGCATTCTATTGCCCAAGACTTAGAGAAAGCATACAAGGCAACTGAGGAAGCCATAAAGGCATTATGGGAATTATAGCTTGAACGTTAACAGGCAATTAGGGAGAGTAGGTGATCATGCAATTGAGTAGCGCTGCTAGTAAGCCATGAAGATGCTGGGTGGCTGGTACTAAATGGGTTAGGTGTATTTTCTTCATGTATTGGGGTTTCGGAGTAAACTATAGGTGAACAATATTAAGGTACATTATGGGGTTAAGGGAATAGTTTATGAGACTGAAAGGCGTCAGTAATCAGTGAGAATGCTTAATGTATTCATGTGGATGAGGAATATCGAGGTAAGGGATATAACCTTTTAGGGCTAGTTAAGTTGAGATATGGAGATTACTAAGCCCTGGGTAGATGCTGATAGGTATAAGGAGGATAGGTTTAGGGAGGCACTTTATGAGGCTGAGTTGGCTGAGAGATTTCTTCAAAATGGGTTGCTGAGGAGTGCTGCCGGTAAGGCGTTTCAAGCCATTAAGGCCTATGTGGCTGGACTAGCAATTGATTATAGAGACGAATTAATAAAGTACTATCCAGGAACCAGGAGACTGGGACCAAATAGGGTAGTTAATAGGGTTGATTGGTTAATAGCCATCATGCCAAGTTCAAGGCTTAGGGAAATAGCCTCAATAATAGGTGATAAGGAGTTGAGGCTATACGTTGAAATAGCCTTAAACCTGCATGAATTCCAATACAACGGCCTAGATAAGGACAATGAAGTCTCGAGATATTCAAGCGAGGAATTTGTAAAGAGGGATGTAACAGAAATAATCAGCTTCATAAGAAGTAGGTTAAAGAAATGAAATAGGTTACACCAAGCTCATACATAACATTACTATTTAGTGAAGTAATACTTCATAAATTCTTGGAATATTATAGTCTGTGTTTAATATCCTGCATAGCCTTCTCAATACTCTCCTTAAACACCCTCAACTTCGCTTCTCCATGTGACACCATTATCCATGGTGGAAACTTCAATGGATGAAATAGTATCACTAAATTTAAGTAGCGGATTTACTTAACTAGCTATATTACTAACTTGATCGAACAAGACACTAATGAATTATTAAAGCGATTATTATAAATATAGTGAAGATGAGGTGAAGAAAAGAAAGGAGAGATAGAAAGACAGTTTTAAAGCATTCATTGTTGTTTTCTATTTGTTATCTTCTTAATACTATTACTGCAGCTACTGCTACCACTATTACGATTACTACTGTTCCTAATAAATCACGGCTATTAATGCTAGTAGATTAACATTCTTATGTAGCTTTAATATTGGAAATTATTTTTACATAATTAAATATTGGATTTTAATAATTTTAATACATTCAGAGAAAATACTATTTATGGTTCAAGTATTATTTCGGCTGCCATTTCATTGTCTTCGCTTAGCTTGAAGGCTACTAAGTCATCATATTGCTCAAGCTCCACTATGTTCCACCCATCCTTTAGTTGAATCTCCTCAATGCGTACCCTAGCTGTCAGTGAGTACTCGGC
>NZ_JAGDXD010000051.1 GCF_023256255.1 Caldivirga sp.
TAATAGTGGTGGCTGCAGTAGCAGCAATAATAGCACTAAGAAGAAGATAAGAAGCATAACAATAATTAAGGCAATTTAAAACACTTACTTCATTATTTCCATCTTTATCATGAATTAGTACTGATATGGTATTACCTCAGCCTGGTTTAGACTAATCATTTGTTCATCCCTACCACGCCTCATCATTTGGGTTCATTTACTGTGATGTTTACTGGAATAAAAGGTTTATTCTTAAATCTTGTTCAGTATGTATTTTATTTAGTGATTATTAAATTGAAGGAGCAGGAATTTATGTAAATCATTATATAATCTCCATATTGTTTAAGCATTGTTTATTACTTAAATTAGTTCATTATTGGAAAACACTTAAATAACCTGGTTAAGTAACCCTAGTAGGTAGGGGGTTAGCGTGAAGATTACTGTTTCAGGAACCCCAACTGTAAAGGTTCAACATTGTATTGGGGCAAGTTGTCAATACTTTATTTGCGTTAAGAAGGCTTTACGGTTTGTTAAGGGTAAGGCAATTTGTAGTCTAACTAATGATCCTTGCATTGGTTATAAGTGTCAGTATGCATCCTGCAGTGCTCATGCCATGGCCCCGAACGGGGAGTGTACTTTGAACCAAGGGGATAGGAATGTAAGGGAGTTGACTGATGAAGCTAAGAAAATGGAGAAGGATGTGTCTAAGATTAAGAGCCACTTAAAGAAGCTTGGTCTTGATGATTATCTATAATGCGTCTTGGGTGCGTATTGAATTAAAGAATTTCAATATTCATTCAATATCACTAAGTATGATGCTTATACCGAAATGTGAATAAGATCAGTTTGGGTTTATGGGTAATGAGGTTTTTATCATAGGAGATGGTGCATGGTGAGTCTAATAGGCTATGAGCCGTACGCTGCCACGAGCTGTGGGTATAATGCCTTCACCATTGAAGGATTCTAGAAAGCCCCCAGGGAAAGAACTCCACTATCCAAGAGAGAGCCGTCAGCGCAGAGGTATTTTTAATAATTCAGGGTCTGGTTAACCGTTGAATGATAGTTAAGATTAGTAAGTCGGTGGCGTCAGGTTCAGTGGAGGCCCCTAGATCGAAGAGTTGGGCTATTAGACTAATACTGTTATCTGCAATCAGCAGCGAGGAAACTGTAATACGTGGTGTACCAGACTCTGATGACGCTGAGGCTGCCTTAAGGATGGCTGAAGCCTTAGGCTCAATGGTTATTAAGCAAGGTGACTACATTAGGGTGGTGCCTAATTCAAGGCAATGCGGTGGTTACGTTAATGTTGGGGGTTCTGGGACTGTGATGAGGCTTGGGGTGGCGTTAGCTGCATTATGTAGAAACCCAGTTACCATTGATGGGGATGAGACCCTTAGGAGGAGGCCAGTTCGTGAACTCTTGGAATCATTGAGGAGTCTGGGGGTTAATGTGTTAGGTGATTCATTGCCGGTTACAATTAGTGGACCAGTTAAGGGTGATTACGTTGAAATTAGGGGTGATTTAACGAGCCAGTATGTTTCAGGGTTAATGATGCTTGGTCTAGTCTCAGGCATTACAGTACGTATAATTGGTGAACTAGTGTCTAGGCAATACGTGGAGTTAACTAGGAGGATTATTGAGGAGTCAGGTTGCAGTGTGAGGACCAGTGGTGACGTAATTGTGGTTAATCAATGTACACCGAGGATAGGCGTAAGTAATGTACCTGGTGATTACGCTTTATCAGGCTTCTACGCAGCCTTATCCTTAACTACCGGTGGATCAGTGACGGTAACTGGGTTACCGAGACCGCTTGGTTACGGTGATGATTCATTAGTGAACATACTTAGTAAAATGGGTGCACGCAGCGTTTTCAGTAATGGTAATTGGACCATTGAAGGTGAAGGTGCATTAAGGGGTATTGTTGTTGATTTAAAGGACTCCCCTGACTTAGCCCCAGTATTAGCCTCAATTGCGCCCTTTGCGGTGGGTGAGACAATGATGATGGGAGTAAGGCACCTTGCCTTTAAGGAAAGTAATAGGTTAGCTACAATATCCGAATCCCTAAGGGCATTTGGCGTAAATGTTAGCTATGGTGAGGACTTCTTAAGGATAAGTGGATCAGTGACCCATGGTGCATTGGTTACGTGCCCAAGTGACCATAGAATAGCAATGATGAGTAGTGTAATTGGCGCAGGCTCCGATGGTGAGACAATAATTCATAATGCTGAATGCGTTAATAAAAGTAATAGACTATTCTGGAGGGACTTAGGGAGACTTGGGGTTAGGTTAATAATGGTTAATTAGAGTCTCGTCAGCTGCGAGAAGAGTCCTCATGGGTTCAGTACTGCAGACTCATCACTACTCCTTAGTAGGCTTACTTAACAACCAACACGGGCTTGCTTGAATGCCTAACTACCTTCTCAGATACTGAGCCAAGTAGGAACCTTGCTAAGCCTTTTAAGCCTCTTGAGCCAACAATTATTAAATCCACGTTCAGCTTATCAGCGTTTTCAAGTATCTTATCGGCAGCATTACCCCTGGCCAATATGACCTCAGCATTAATGCCTGCTTCGGTTGCCTTAGCCTTGGCTTTACTTAAAATCTCATTACCGATCTTAACCATATCCTCAATCACATTAACCATAATAGGCATTGTTGATGCCGCCATAGCCACTTTATCCTCCTCAACAACGTGAATTATGTACAAGCTTGAGTTAAATGCCTTAGCTAACCCCACTGCGACCTCAATAGCCTTGTCTGAGTATTGGGAGCCATCCGTGGCCACCAGTATTTTGCTGAACATACTCTGTAAGCTACCTGCCCCTTTAAAAAGATAAGGTTAATTAAGCTTAAGTCCATGATACCTTTATGTAATTATTCATTTTTCTAATTATTTCAAAATTCTTTAAAGTAAGCTAGACATTATATTATGAAATTTTACAAGTGAAAGCCCTTGCCCTTTAGGGCGAGGAAGTTGGGCTGTCAATTAATTGGAGGGTATTAACCGGAGAGCATTTGAAGTGTAGGTAAACTCCTATAGGTGATATTGGGAGGAAAGATTAGCCGCAGTGAAGGTTAAGCTTTGGTGAATAGGATTAGCAGATGCATATGATGATGCCTTAGGCATGTTTATAAACCGCGCTTCCTTAAATAAACACCAACTCATGTGCCTAATAGATAGGATAGATGTAGAGACGCATGCGCATGCCACGGAGGATTACGATAAGGTTCTAGCTGCCTTAATTAATTTACTTGGATCAGCAGTAATTAAGCTTATTGAGACTAACTCCCTTAAAGGTCATTATAATAACCCCATTAAAGTGTTTAGGCTTACCTTAAGGTCAAGGAACTGTAGTAATGATAACATTATTAAGAGCATTGCCACTAGGCTCCCTAGTGATGATAAGAGACTACTCAGGATTTCACTGGATTCTAGAATTAACGGTAATAAGCTTTACCTACGGTTTGATAAGCAGAAGCTTTACCTAAATAATTTAACGTTGAGTGATAGTGATGATGTTGTTAAGGTTATTATCCACGTTAACCCAATTAAGTTAAGGAGCAGTAATATGCTGGATACCTTAAGGGAATTAGGCCTAGTAATTGACTAGGAGTCATTATTAATACTAATTGGTACTGAGCGTTTACTTAAATCCCATGCCGCCGAGGCTAATTTACGAATAAACTCCTCACTATACTCACCTAACTGACCAAGCTTAGCCTTATACCTGCTTAGCACAGTGTTGAAGGCGAATAGGCTTATGCGCCTCACTATGAACTTAGCTATTATATTCTCCATACCACCCACTATTAGTTCCACTGATCTTATGGCTTCCTCCATGGATTTAATCAAGGCCTTAAGAATGAACTCCCTCCTAAGTGGATCATCAATCATCTTATCTAGAACCGTGAAGTCTCTCTTCCTGAGCGCACCCATTGGTATGAATGGTAATGGGAATGTGAGTATCCTGTACTTCCTTAATCTATCAAGTAGCTCTAGACTAGCTGCAACATCTTCATCCTTCTCCCCAGGTAAATTAAGTATCATAGTACCTACTACAACCCACCTATTGTCATTAAGTATACCTACCGCCTGCTCCACAATGTCAGGGTACTGCCTTGGTGTGAATGGCTTAGCCTTACCAGACATAAGCATGTTAAGTAATCTAGGGGACCCAGTCTCAATACCCATCTCTATGAAACTCCACTCACCACCCTCGTTCATGTACTCCCCCACGAACTTAACCAGGTCAGGTGCCTGAACCACCACTGCGGCTGTTGTGAAGTCCGTGTGTAGCCTATAATCATCCCCATAACGTTTAATTAACTTATAAGCCTTAACTACAAGATCCTTAACCTTATCTGGATTAGGGTCAATTGCCTTAGCCCCATATCTGAAGAATTCCTCACTATGAAGCGTAATGCTCTTATGGCCCCCCTTCTCAATGTTAATTATTATCTCCTTATCTATATGGCCTTCAAATGGGAATGAACTAATCATTCCATTTAAAGTAGGAGTACAGAATTCACACCCCCTACCACAACCCCTAGTAACCTCAACTAAGCCGCCTATTGATGGTGTAACTATGGTTGGCACCTCCTCAATTGTTGATGGCCTACTATTAACAATCCTACCCTTAATATCCTCACCCTTAAGTATCTTCTCAAATAGCACTGGGCCGTAATTCTCAAAGTTACCCTCATAGACTATGTCAATACCCAGTTTCTGCCAAGCTCCCGTATCCACTAGTTGCCAGGCTGCTGGTCCACCAACCACAAGCTTAATGTGATCCTTATGCATCCTTATAGCTGGATGCTCAATAACCTCAAGGAATGACTTAGCTATGTATGGCATACCCCTGTACGGTAAATCAGCCAGCTTAAGGATCCAGTATAGTATGCCTGAGCCGTAGCTAAGGCCTAAGGCATCCATAGTGTAGACGCCAACTATCCTGGTTCTCGGGCCGATGACCTTATGAAGCTTATATGGGCTAGCTATAATAACGTCATCGCGGTTAAAACCATAGTTCAATAATGATGCCTCAACCTTGGCTAAACCATATGGTGCCCTCTTAACTCTACCCTCCCTGTCGCTACTTACGTTGAAGAACCAGTGCGCTATTCTTTTCCTAAAGTAATTCTCAGGTATTGCGCTGGCGAAGCCCACTATAGATGAACCATACGTGTCACTTGCGGTAGCTATTTCACTTGTTAGAACTATTGGATAACCGTAATTGCTTGACTTAGATACCATTACCCCAACTATATTGACCTATATATTTAAATCTTTCCACCATATTTAAATCTATTGATTAGGATTACTGACGAATACATTAACGGCAATCAACTAATGCTTGAAGTGGAATCAAAAGATTTATAAAATAGGGAGGCATGGCCTAACCCATGTCTGAGGAGGGATGGCAACTGCCGGAGGACTGGGAGTACTCTGGTGGCGTACCTGAGAGAATACTGAAGCTTAAGGTTAAGTGCCCATACTGTGGACACGTGTTTGACCTTGAATTAGCTGAATCATGGTACAACATAGGCATGTCTGTGGCTTGCCCAAAGTGCGGTAAGGAATTCTCAGTTAACCAATATAGTGAAATAGTGGGTGAAGTTAAGCCTAAGAAACAGCAGGCTAAGTGAATGTTAAAACACTGTGATTAAGGTTAGTTAAAATAATGGGTTTAACCCGGAACAACGAACCTGTAAACCTCAACTTCACCAGCAGTCGGTGATTTCCTAATTATCTTAATTATATCACCAGGCTTAGCGCCTAGGCTTCTAACCAATGGGTCAGTGCTCCTTATCCAGGGTAGTTGCCATGGTGCGGCGTTAAGCTTCCTAAGTAATGCCCTCGCGTCATCCTTAGGCACCACCTCAGCCTTGGGCATTAATTCATGGTTAAGCACCTTTTCTAAAACCTCCTCAGCCTTAGTCTTACGCTTACTCCTCTCTGTTGTGCTTTTCCTAGGCATGCCTACTCAACCTTAATCTTAGTACCCCTACTGCCCTTGTTTTTCTTCGGTAATTCTATGGTTAAGACACCGTTCTTGTAGGTTGCCTTAGCCTTACTTGCATCAACCTCAGCAGGTAATTGAAGCTCCTTCCTATAGCTCCTATCACTCCCCTTAGCCTCAACAACCAGTGTTCTTCCATCTGGTTCAATACTGATGCTTATGTCATCCTTATCAACACCGGGCATATCCATTATTACCTTAACCGTATCCTCCTCCTCATAAACGTCAGTTAATGGTTCAGACTCCTCACTAACTAGGGGTCTACCCCAGGGCTTAACATTACCGAATTCCTTAATCTTAGGCTTACCGTCGGGTCCCATTGTTATTTCAAAGCCGTAATAGTAAATGTTACTCTTCCCCTTCTTTGTGCCTTGTCTTTCACTAAGAGGCCTTAAAGTACCCTCAATCTCTTTCTCAACTTCCCTTTCAAATTCCTCAACAAACTTCCTCCATTTCTTAAACCATTCATCAAAGTCCTCAAACCAAGACATATTAATCTCAGTTGCTCCGGTCTTTAAAAACCTATGCCCTTAACCAGAATTAAATAAGGCTAGTCAATTAACATTGAAATAGGCCTAGTGAGTATTAAGTAACCCCAATGCTTATTAATGTAATCCACATAAGGCCCCTCTTCACCATCCTTAAAAACAGCGTATACTGAAGGACCATTACCGCTTACACCGGCGGATAAGGCTCCTCTACTTAAAGCCTCACCAATAACCCTTAGTTGATTAACATACCCTAGTGCCTTAGCCACCATTATACCATTAATGGTTGCGGCCTCCCATATTTTACCATCCAATGCCCAATGCGTTAAGTCATGGTAAAGGCTACTTAAGCCCCTAAGGGCATCAATACTTATAGGCTTCTTCCCCTCCCTGAAGCCTGTTATAACTACTACCACGTCATTTTGTGGATTAATGTGCTTAATTATCTTCATGAGTCGATTATCAGTCAACACCACTCCACCCAATAATGATGCAGCTGCATCATCAAAGGCCCCTGTTATTGATGAACCATGAGCCTTAGTTGCCTCGGCGGCTATTCTAATCGCATCAATCTTACTTAACCCAACCTCGGCGGCTTCCGTTAATGCGTAGGTTACTCCAACGGCTACTGCACTATTACTCTTTAAGCCGCTGGCCATTGGCACATTACTGTTGACTTTAATGCAGTACTCTTCCTTAATGCCTAATCTTGTCGATACGTATTTAACAATGAATGATGTGAATTCATCCATTGCGCAATTGCCCTTACTTACATTAACCCTAACAGGTAGGTCAATAGCCATAGTGCCCCCTCTTAATGATGGTATTGCGTTGATTATTGAAACGCCACCGTAAGTGGTGTACTCCACGGTAAAGCTACCGTGGGTTGGTTTAAAAGGTTGCTAAACAGTGCTAAAGCTGATGAAGATTAATGAAGGTAAGAACTACGTTGAGTTAACAGTGGAGAGGGTTGAGGACCTCTTCATACTCTACCTTGTTCTTAAGCCAGGTGACTTAATATACTCCTGGACTGTCAGGGAGGTTAGGGGTAGGAGTGGGGAGAGGTTTGGTAGGGAGAAGGTTTACCTTGGCGTTAGGGTTAAGAGCCTTGAGTTTCATGAACCAAGGGGGGTTTTGAGGATTAGAGGGATTATTGAAGATTACCCTGAGTGGCTTGAGGGGGCTGGTGGAAGTTACCACAGTCTTGAGGTGGGGGTTGGCTCAACGTTGAAGATAATGAGGAACATTGATAGGGATTACTTAGGGCAATTGATTAATACGCTTGGTTCCGGAATTAAGGTGCTGATTGCGTCAATATCAATTGAGGAAACCACGGTAGCCTTAGCCACTAGGCTTGGCGTGAGTGTTATTGCAACAATCAGTAATAATTATGTTCAAAGTAAGGAAAGCGGGGGATCCTTAATGAACCAGAGGTACATTGACGACGTCTCCAAGGTAGTGAAGCAATTGACCGAAATACATAAACCCACCGCACTAATCATAGCTACTCAAGGAATGTTAGTGAACAGTATCCCTAATATTGAAGTAAGGGGGATATCTATTGAGAGGGTCATTGTCTCCGAGGGTGGTTTAAGCGGTGTTTATGAGGTTGAGAGAAGAGGTTACTTAGATAAGATTGGCCTTAAGCTAGGTTATGATATTGTTAATAGGATTATGGAGGAGTTAGGTAAGGGCAGTGGCTTAGTGGCCCTAGGTGATGAGGTTTATGAGGCATTAAGCATAGGGGCCGCTGAATCAGTGGCTATGCTTGATAAACTCCTAATGGAGAAGGCTGAGGAATCTAGGCGCATTGTGGATGAGTGCATTAGGACTAGGGCTAGGTTAATAATAGTGCCTGAAGGTAGTGAGGCAGGTAAGTTACTTAGTGGGCTAGGTGGCCTAGCAGCATTACTTAGGTTCAGGGTTAAGTAACCGGCCCTAAAGGAGCACTTTGATTCTCACTACTTGGTTAATTCTCTCTTAATTTACCATGAATTAAAGTATCATTATGTATAGCTAATTAATATTAAGCCTTGCTCTACACTATCTAAAGTATCTATATATCGAATAAAGTTTATTAACCCCTATAGGGGTTAATAGGTTATGGGTGTTTTTACTCACTTTAGTAGGCTAGGGAGGATTCTCAAGCCTACTGGTTATGATTTTGACTTCATTTGGGATCTCCTGATAAATCTGGCTAACGTTACCATGACAGTGCCTACCATAGTTCATGTTAGGGTTAATAAGTTAATTAACATGAAATCTATTATAGCTGAATTAGGGTTAATCAGCCTATACACTTCAACTCCTAATCCGAACTATGAGGACTTACGGTATGTTATGATGCTTTACGAAACTAATAATACCAGTTAACTTGTTTATTATCTTTATCAAGCTCTTAAAAGTTATTTAACGGCATAATATTTAATAATGATGTAATTAATCTCATTAATTCATTAATATAGAATAATAATATAATTAAGGACGTAGTTAATGCTTATTGTTCCCTTAAGATTCTCATACACTTCTCAATTCATCAGTAATCTTAAATCCAAAACATAAAAGGTAAAGCATGCAGATAAACCCTTTATCACTATGAAGGACAGGGCCTTCAGCCGCTTTAAAAATTTAAATGCGTGATTATACTCAGTGATGACCTAGAGTGGTGAGTGTAAGTTATAGTAAGCTTAAGAGAATCGCCAGTAGGCATCCGGCTTACAGGATTATTGAGAATGGGGATAATGTTGAGGTGTTGTTTTATCCACCAACGGAGGAGTCGGCTTCATCAACATCAGAGTTTGAGAGTGGTTATGGTGATGTGGTTATTAGGATAGTAGGTTTAAGGAGGGGTGATAGCGTTGAGATAATTGATGCATTTGTTGAGTCTGGTAATGTGAAGAGGAGGTTGAGTTCAGATGAATTGAGCTTCTGGGTTAATGAAGTGGAGTGGCTTGCGTGAATTAAGGGATTGCTTTTAAATGTTAATAATTAGGAACTTTATTTTTAACCAAAGGCCTTAAGCAACTTGGTTAAGTAATCCCAGTAACTGTCTATTTCAGCCTCCATGGCTTTAATCTCATCCTCCTTCATGTGGGCAAACCTACCCTGAGGCTTAAGGTAATTTATGAGCGGCTTCCTCTTCGATTTATCGATATGATTATTACTGGGTGGATTAAGCCTGAACTTCCCGTGGTCCCATTCATAAAGTGGGAATACCCCAGTCTCCACCGCTAACCTAGCTATTTCAACCGTCTTACTTTCATCAATCCTCCAACCTGGCGGGCATGGGGCGAACACATGTAGGAATGTTGGCCCCTCATCTAATGCATCGAGCGCCTTCTTAACCTTATTCATTAAATCAAGCGGATACGCTATGCTTGCAGTGGCTGCGTATGGTACACGGTGAGCAATAACAATGCTCATAATGTCCTTCTTGCTCTGAACCTTACCCCTAATCTTACTACCTACGGGTGATGTAGTAGTCCATGCAAAGCGCGGTGTACCACCTGAACGCTGTATACCAGTGTTCATGTAAGCCTCATTATCGTACAGCACATATAATACACCATGCCCCCTCTCCAGCATTCCACTTAGGGCTTGAATACCAATGTCATAGGTACCACCATCACCGGCTAGGGCGATTACCTTAGCCTTAGTGTTAGCTAGACCCTTCCTGTTAAGCGCCTTAATAGCGGACTCAATTCCAGATGCAACAGCAGCTGCGTTCTCAAAGGCTACGTGAATGTATGGTACAGCCCAGGCAGTGTATGGGTATTGGGTTGTTGTTACCTCAATGCAACCAGTGGCGTTAGCTATTATGGTGTTTGGCCCAGCTGCCTTAAGTATATGTCTAACGGCTAATGACGGACCACAACCAGCGCATGTTAATTGACCAGGCCCAAAGTACTCCTCCTTAGGCACATCCCATATGGTCCTTATGCCTACCTTAATTTGTTTGTCGGCCACACCCATCACCTCAATCCCATGAATAATGATTCCTGCGGTGATTTACCAATTTTAGCAATATCCCTAAGCCTATAGTATAATTCATAGAAGTCCCTTATGTACATTGTACGCTGTGAGAGGCCATGTATTACTGAGAGCATTGGCTTATCAACATCAGCCATGTGAAGGGCTATGTAAACATCCTTAAAGACTGGCCCCTCTATAGGTGAACCTGGTGCAACAGCCCTATCAACAACTGCAATAGCCTTAGCATTAGAGAGAGCCTTAACTAAGTCATTTGCAGGGAAGGGTCTAAATAACCTAATCCTAACTACCCCTGCCTTAAGTCCCCTATCCCTAGCCTCCTTAGCAGCCTCAAGGGCATTCCAAGTTGCGGCACCACCGTACGTTACCAACACGTAGTCAGCATCATCAATCATGAAACCTTCCACGGGCTTATACGACCTATTGAACTTCTCATTGAACTCTGAGTCAACTTCATCAATGACACCTCTGGATGACTTAAGTGCATTAATAGCCTGGTACTTTATCTCATAGTACCAATCAGGGGTTGCTAAAGCACCCATTGTTATGGGGTTCTCTGGGTTAAGAATAGGCCTAGTGTTGCGTCTCCTTGGTGTGAATTCACGCACAACCTTAGGGTCATATATCTCAACCGGCTCAGTGGTATGGCTCATTAGGAAACCGTCATATGATACTATTACTGGTAATTGAACCCTGGGATCCTCAGCAACCCTAAAGGCCTCAATGATTGTATCATAAGCCTCCTGGGCAGTGGACGCTATGTATATTATCCAGCCAGTATCCCTAACATTCATTAAGTCCTGGTAGTCACCGTGAATACTTATGGGGGCTGATAAAGCCCTACCAGGTACCGCCATAACTATGGGTAACCTCAAGCCTGAGGCTATGTGAAGTATCTCATGCATTAGCTCAAGACCCTGAGCCGACGTGGCTGTGAAAACCCTCGCGCCAGCTGCTGATGCACCCACTGCTGCTGATAATGCACTGTGCTCTGACTCAACTGGGATGAACTCCGCATCAAGTTCACCATTAGCCACGTATTCGGCTAGTTTCTCAATTATGGTTGTCTGCGGTGTTATTGGGTATGCTGCAATAACGTCAACGTCCACATCCTTAACAGCTTGAGCTATGGCGTAATTAGTCGTTAAACCCTTCTTCTCAACAACAACCCTCTCCCTCTGCTTCTCAAGTACCTGCGTCATTGCTGAACCACCTCAGGCACCATCTTTATTGCCTTAACTGGGCACTCGTTTGCACATATGCCACAGCCCTTGCAGTAATCATAGTTTATCTCGAATGTCATATTATACTTCCTCCCATTCTTAGCCACATAAGGCTTATCAAGCTCAAGTATTGCCGGTTCAGGGCAGTAGAGCCAGCATATGCGGCACCTCGTGCATGCGTCCTGGTCTATTACTGGTCTTTGAGTCCTCCATGAACCAGTCTTATTATTCATAGAATTCTTAGGCTCAGTTATGTATCCACCCATGGGTATTTGCGTCCAGGACTTGAGCTCACTCATGGTATCACCCTAGCCAGCTTATACGCCTCATCAATTGCCTCGGCGTTTAATTGACCAACCCTTCCCCTGAAGGTGCCCTTAATGAGTTCCTTAACAATCTCAATATTAATCGCCCCCATTACCCTTAGTAATGCACCAAGCATGGGTGTGTTAACTATGGCCTTACCTAAGTACTTCATTGATATGCTGTAGGCATCCACGTAAACCACCTTACCGTTAAACTGGCTAAGCATCTGCTTGGCGTAATCCTCACTGGAGTTTATTACTATTGTACCATTCGGTTTAGTTATCTTAGTTATGTTGAATAAATCCACTAGTCTCACGTCAAAAACCACAGACACATCAGGCTTCTCTATAGGTTCCCTAATACCAAGGTATTGGTTAGCTACCCTAACATACGCCCTAACTGGGGCACCTCTACGCTCAGCCCCATACTCAGGGAACGCTGATGCGAATAAGCCACTGTGTATTGCGGCTTCAGCTAAAACCTGCGCTGCAGTAACCGCGCCTTGTCCCCCTCTGCCGTAGAACGTTATGTCTACGCGACTTAAATTCTCCATAGTGTTACCTTTTCAAGAATGCCTTATTAACCTTTCCTAGGTTAAAAAATACGATGGAGTTTCATTGAATTAACCTTTTTATAATACTATCTTAATTCTGATGCATTTAATAGCATTTTCATTAGTGCTGTAGCGATAGTAACCTAATATTAATCATAATATAGGTCTATTATTATCACATTATTTATAATTATGGAAGGCGTTAAGGCCCTACTGTAGATGGAATGTAATTCGTTGAGACATGAAGTTAAGTTAAATTTAATCAGAGTCCATATTCTTAAGTTAAATAATAGTGCCCTCTGCTGTAACTGGGTGAAAAGATTTAAACCACTAAGCTAATGGATTACTGCTCGATAATATGGCTCCACCTTTAAGGAAGATAGATAGATTCATCTGGGAAATACCTAAGACGTATAAGCCATGCATGAAGGTTCCAGCTAGGATATTTGCTGATGAGTCATTAATAGAGAAGATGAAGACTGATTCAACACTTGAGCAAGCAGCCAACGTAGCGTGCTTACCTGGAGTATATAGGTATAGTATAGCACTGCCTGACGCGCATCAAGGCTATGGCTTCCCAGTGGGTGGTGTTGCGGCTGTTGATTCAAACCAAGGTACCATAAGCCCTGGGGGTATTGGCTATGACATAAATTGTCTACCTCCAGGAACCAGGATATTAACTAGGTTCGGTTATACTGTGCCAATAGAATCCTTAGCCAGGGGTGGGGAATTAGTATCAATTGATAGGGACGCTAAGAACCCTAGGATAACCAGGGTAAAGCTGTTCCTATGGAGGAGGGAGAGTAGGCTAATTGCCATTAGGACAAGGAGTGGGTACGTGCTTAAGGCGTCCTCAGACCACCCAATACTGACCCCTAGGGGTATGGTTAATGCAGGTGAGTTGAAGATTGGGGACAGGGTGGCGCTACACCCATTTGAGGGTGTACCCTACGAGGAACCCCCAAGTAGGATTATTCTGAAGGGTGTTGAATTTCCTGAGGAGGTAGCTAGAGAGCTTAGTGGGAGGGGTCTATTACCGTTAACCACCAGGAATCCTAAATTACCCATACTGCTTAAGCTACTTGGCTACTTCATAGGTGGTGGCTCGTTCAATGGTGTTGATGGTGAAGTTGTATTCTATGGTTCAAGAGAGGGACTTGAGGAGATGAAGAGGGATATTGAGGAGCTAGGCTATGATGCTAGGGTATATTGTGGAACAAAGGACTTAAAGGTAAATGATAAGGGGCTTAATGATCATGAATGCGTACTGCGCGTTGTCTCAAGGAGCCTTAAGGCGTTGCTAACAGCGCTGGGTGCACCACCAGGTAGGAAGACACGCATACCCTTCAGGGTACCTAACTGGGTAATGGAACTACCCCTATGGATGAGGAGACTCTTCCTAGCTGGGTACTTCGGCGCAGCAATGAGTGGACCAGTGACCATTAATGGCTACGACTTTAAGCAGCCTCACGTAGCGGTATTTAAGGTGCCTGAACTTGAGCAAAGTGGGTATGACTTCCTAAGTGACATAGCTAGAATGCTTAATGACTTCGGCGTAGAGGCAGGTTACGTAGAGAAGGTTTACTCCAGTAACGGTGGGATTCAACTACGCCTATACGTATCGTCAACACCAAGGAATCTAACTAGACTGTGGAGTAGGGTTAACTATGAGTATAGTCCTGAAAAGAGGAGACTAGCCCTTGCTGCAGTTGTTTGGCTTAGGTTAATTATGAGGGCCATTAACCCACACAGTGAGGATGAGCAATTAACCATAGCCATAGTGGAAGGTGGCTACGCTGAGCCGATAATGCAGAGTCATGTTAATGAGAGATTCGTTGAACGTGGTGTTTATGCGGATGAGGTGGAGGAGCCTATGGCTCCTAGGGGCCTCCCGAGGTTTGAGGATTGGCTTAAAGCTAATGTTGAGGGTGATGTAGTTTGGGACATTATTGAGGATGTTAAGGAGGAGGAATTTAATGGCCTAGTCTACGACTTAACAATAGATGATGAGGCTCACGACTTCATAGCAGACGGTTTCGTGGTATCTAACTGTGGTGTTAGGGTTCTTAGAACCGACTTAACGGAGGATGAGGTTAGGCCTAAGTTAAGGGAACTTGTTAACACGATTTTTGAACTTGCACCTGCCGGGGTTGGTGAAACCGGTAGGTTGCATTTACCCATCTCAGAGCTTAATAAGGCTCTTGATGAGGGTGTGGATTGGGCTATTAGGAATGGTTACGGTTGGGCTGATGATAAGGAGTACATTGAGCAGAACGGTAGCTGGGACTTCGCAGATTCAAGTAAGGTTAGCCAGAGGGCTAAGGAGAGGGGGAAGGATGAGATTGGGACTATTGGTTCAGGTAACCACTTCATTGAGATTCAGGTTGTTGATAAGATATTTAACCCTGATGTAGCTAGGGTCTTCGGCATAGAGAGGGAGGGGCAGGTAACAGTTATGATTCACTCTGGTTCAAGGGGTTTAGGGCACCAGGTTGCTACTGATTACATTAGGATTGCTGAAAGCAAGATGAGGCAATGGGGCCTCTACCTACCTGATAGGGAATTAGCGGCATTACCATTAACAGCAAGGGAGGCGCAGGACTACTTGCACGCCATGGCTGCTGCAGCCAACTACGCCTGGACCAATAGGCATCTACTCATGCATTGGGTTAGGGAATCCTTCAGGAGGGTGTTTGGGAAGGACCCAGATAAGTTGGGCATGAGGATTGTGTATGATGTTGCGCACAACATAGCCAAGTTCGAGGAGCATGTTATTGATGATGAGGGTCATAGGGCTAAGGTTTGGGTGCATAGGAAGGGTGCAACAAGGGCATTCCCAGCGGGAAGGGAGGAGATACCTAAGGTTTATAGGGGAATTGGGCAACCGGTCTTAATACCTGGAAGCATGGGTACAGGCTCATACATACTTGTTGGTTTTGAGAAGTCAATGCAGTTAACATTCGGCACCGCCCCACATGGCGCCGGCAGGCAAATGAGTAGGTCAGCCGCAGTTAGAAGCCTACCACCAAGTAAGGTTAAGGCTGCGTTAGAGTCAAGGGGTATTATTATTAGAAGCGCTGAATCAGAGATAATAAGTGAGGAGGCCCCTGAGGCGTATAAGAACGTTGACATAGTTGCTGAAGTTTCCGATGCATTAGGCTTAGCTAAGAAGGTTGTTAGGCTGAGGCCAATAGGGGTTGTTAAAGGTTAAAAATCAGCACCACGCAGGGTCTCTTGTCCAGAACCTTTTTAAATGAATGGGAAGTTAAAAACGAACCCTTATTAAGGCCTTGGCTTAAGTAACCGAGTGCGCGTGTTTAAGGGTAATACCGTAAACGGTAGTGGTATTGTGAAGGGGGAGTTAGTTGCAGTTAATTCACCAATATCATTCCTAGGGGATGTTGACGGTACTAGGGGCATCGTTAAGGTTAAGGGGAGGGAAATTAACATAGCTGGTAAGGCCCTGGCTTTACCATACTCAACAGGTTCAACAGTAGGCCCTTACGTAATGTATCAGTTAGCTAAATACGGTAAAGCACCATTAGTAATACTTGCCACTAAGCCGGATACATTAATGTTAATAGGGTCAATTATGGCTAACATACCTCTGGTTATTAATGTTCCTGAGGAAATACTTAACTACAGTGGATGCGTAATTGAGGTGAACCTGAATGAGTCAACAATACTCATCCCAGATAAGTGCGAGACTAGCAATGCTGATACTTAGGGAATTGGCATACAGGGGCGGTAGAGCCAAGTTAAAGTACCTGAAGGTGTATAGGACAATAATTGAGTGGGGCGGGGAGGATTACGCGGTGTACATACTCAATAGGCTTAAGGATGGTTCATTAATTAAGATTGAGGACAAGTACGTAGTACTCACCACTAAGGTTCAACCCAGTAACCCCACTAAGCTTGAGAGGGAGGCTAGGGTAATGTTGATTAGGGGAGAATAGAGTGAGGCAATAGATTTATTTCACCGCATAACTCACGTAAGTGTGATAAGTAGTGATAGGTATATTAGGCAATTGCCATTAATAGGTGTTGAGGGTCAAAGGAGGCTTAGGGATGGAAGTGCATTAATCGTTGGCTTAGGCGGCTTAGGCTCATTAGCATCAATGTACTTAGCCGGTGCTGGTGTTGGTAAACTTGTGCTCGTTGACTTCGACACAATCAGCATAAGTGACCTTCACAGGCAATTCCTATACACAACTGGTGACATTGGTAAGAGTAAGGTTGAGGTGGCTGAGAAGAGGCTTAGGGAAATTAACCCAGAGGTTAAAGTTGAGGCTCACCAAATGGTGTTTACGAGGAATGAGGAAACTGAGGAACTAGTGGCCTCAGTGGACGTGGTAGTCCTGGCTGTTGATAATTTGAAAACGAGGCTTGATGCTGATGAATTAGCGGTTAAGCGCAATAAGCCTGTGGTTAATGGTGGCGTTGATGGGTGGTTCGGATTAGTGACAACAGTAATACCAGGTAGGACACCGCGTCTTGCTGAAATACTAAACATAAGGGGTCTTAGCTCAGTCTCATGTGCAGAGGGTCTATGTAACTCAGTGATAGGGCCCGTGGCAGGTATTGTAGCATCCTGGCAGGCGCTGGAGACCTTAAGAATACTGGCTGGTTTAGAACCGGCACTTGCAGGTAAGTTACTTATAATAGATTCAAGTAGGGGAATAATTGATGTATTGTCCATTTCCCGTTCCTGAAATATTAACTTGAAAATGCTCAAAAACCTGCAGAGCTCAAAGTACTTAGATTGAATTTCCCTCCAGTTGCATGAATGAGGCTTGCGCTATTATCAATATCTAGCTGCTGAAATTTAAACCTCTCGCAGTATCCCCGCCCTAAAGGACAAGGCTTTAGGTACGTTATAATAATAAGGTAAATAAATCCCGCGGCCGAATGATTACCTGTGAGGGCTAATACTAACCAGGTAAAGCAGGGACCACCCTTATCAACAGTGTTAAGCAGTATAGTTAAGAGTTGGATTCCAATAATAATTGCAGGTATTGTTGTTTACATTATTTACCACTTAACGGTTTACACGTTGAATATATTCCCAAATCTTCATTACTTGGAGAACTATGAGTACTTAGTTAAATTAGCGTTAGTGCTCATTATTGGTTCACTATTAATATACAAGACAGGTAGGGAGATAACTAAGGCGCTTTACCCATATGATCCACATACCGCCACTGCCTTAAAGTTCATTCTTCAATTCCTAATAGCCATAGCTATTATAATATTCGTGACCGCAAGCATAGTTCAATATAGCCCAGCCGCCGCGGCTTTAAGTGGCACAATAATAGGCCTGGTACTTGGCTTAGCCTTCCAGCAGACGCTTAATGATGTTATATCAGGATTTGTGCTCCTGGTATCTAAGCCCTTTAAGCCTGGGGAGAGGATAACGTTCTTAACTTGGCGGTATGGGTTACTTAGAGCCATGTACCCAACTGAAGGTACACCTAATGGCTTTACTGGGACTATAGTTGACATGGGTTTAATGTACACGACTATTGTGCTTGATAATGGTGAGGTCGCTAAGATACCTAACGCTGTTCTTAAGGACTCAATGATAATTAGTAAAAGTGACGTTAAGTACCGTGTAGTTAGGGTTAGGCTTGACTTACCTGTTAAGATTCCAATAAGTGAGTTTGAAGAGGCATTAAGGGAGTTACTAGTGAATGATGGGGTTAAGGACATTAAGGTGCTGGCTGAGGAAACTTGGCAGCAGCTTGACACGTATCAGGTTGCGATAGTGGCCTATGGGGACACAAGCCTAAGTAGCGAGGAGTTGAAGAACATCGTGTTGAGGAGGGCTATTGAGGTTAGGGGTAAGTTAAGTTCAATTAATCAAGGGAAGTAACCTACTAATGGGTTCCTCAATACTTCCTTTCCTCAGGCTTCCAGCGCGTTATCTTAACAGGTGAGTAGCTTATCCTTGGCTTATCCCCAGCAGTGTAGAAGAGTAGGGTATGCTTAAGCCAATTCGCATCATCCCTCTTCGGGTAATCCAACCTATAGTGGGCGCCCCTAGACTCGGTCCTGTTTAAGGCAGCTATTGTTATTAGCTCGGCCTGCTCAAGTAGGAAATCTAACTCAAGTATATCCTTGAGGTTCTGGTTATATACCCTACCGTCATCCTCAAGCCTAACCTTAGCGAACCTCTCCCTAAGCCTCTTGATGCTTGTGTACGCCTCTTCAAGTGTGCTCTTATCCCTAAACACATATACGTTATTATCCATTGTCCTATTCATGTCACTCTTAATATCATATGGATTCTCCCCACCGACCTCCTTATGAATTAACCTATCGAATACCCTACTTTCCTCTCTAGACACGTTCTCCTTAACTGATCCATCATATTCAGGTTCAGGGGCGTTCATTGCGTATTGGGCAGCCAATGAACCGGTTATCCTACCCCAAACTAGGCACTCTGAAAGTGAGTTACTACCAAGCCTATTAGCTCCATGAACGCTTACATTTGCAGCCTCACCTGCTGCCCATAGGTTAGGTATCCTCGTAGTAGTCTCATCAAGCATTACTTGGCCATTAATATCCACGTGTATTCCACCCATCATGTAATGCATCGCTGGCCTAACTGGTATTGGCTCATTAACTGGATCTATACCTAGGGTTTTAATCGCTATTTCCCTAATCATAGGCAACCTAGTCTCAATCCTCTCCTCACCAAGGTGCCTAAGGTCAAGTAGTACGTAGCATAGGCCTGTTTCCTCATCAATGAAGCCTCTACCTTCCATACATTCAGTTATTATGGATCTGCTAACTATGTCTCTTGGAGCCAATTCCATTCTACTCGGCGCATACCTCTTCATGAACCTTTCCCCCTCCTTATTTATTAAGTAACCCCCCTCACCCCTCGCACCCTCGGTTATTAATATGCCGTTTGGGACTAAGGCTGTTGGGTGGAACTGTGGGAACTCGAAATCCTTAAGTGGTATACCAGCCCTATAGGCTATTGTGTAACCGTCACCAGTTGAGGAGTGTGCCATTGTGGTAAACCCGTAAACCCTACCATTACCACCAGTGGCTATTATGCCAACCTTGGCTAGGAACACCTTAAATTCCCCTGTCTTAAGGTCGATAACCGTAAATCCCTTGAAGACGCCGTTCTGCATTATCATTGATGTAGCGAAGTGTTCATGAAACATTTCAACATTCTTAAACCTAAGTACATTATCATACAGTGTGCTTAACAGGAAGAATCCACTCTTATCCTGGGCGAAGGTGGTCCTCGGTATTGTCATTCCACCAAAGGGCCTTTGAAGAATCCTACCTTGAGCATCCCTTGACCATGGAACACCTAAATGATCCATGAATATTATCTCCTTCGGGGCCTCCCTAACCAAAACCTCCACTGCATCCTGGTCAGCGAGAAAGTCACTACCCTTAACGGTGTCATAGGCGTGTAAATCTAGGTTATCCCCATTTTCCTTAGGGTACAGTACTGCGCTTGCGCCACCCTCAGCGGAGACTGAGTGACTTCTCATGGCTTGAACCTTGGATAGGACGGCTATCCTAAGCTTACCATTACTCACCCTAGCAGCCTCGAAGGCAGCTCTTAAGCCAGCTAACCCAGAGCCAAGAATCACCATGTCGTACTTCAATACTTCAACCATGCATTCAGTAATTAGCCTAGATTTTATAAATCTTATCATTTCACAATTGTTGAATTTGATTACTTAACCTTAATTTTGATGACTTAAATTTTATTAACTGAGGCGTGTAGACTGCATAATATGGAGTCCCAGGTTGAGAATACTAGCAGTGGTGACTTAGAGGTAATGTATTTTGCGTCACTGAACGATTTCATGAATTACATGGATAACCAAATTAACACCCTTGAGGCTACTGTTAACTTAATTGAGAAGAATATTGCTCAACTCGAGCCGAGACTAGCGGGTTTTCAATCGCTCCTAAACATTATTAAGAAGCTTGTGGGTAATGAGAACATAATGCTAACCCCAGCCATAGAGGTCACTGGGCTTAAGATCATAATTGACCCTAAGCCCATTGATGAGTACGATGTTCTTAAGGAGTCCGTTGACTCAATGAAGGATAAGTTAACCGTGTTGAAGAAGGTGAGGGAATTAATAAGAACAATAATAGCCTCCACTAAACTAGACGTGCCAGTACTCGTGCAGGTTAGGGGTGGAGTGCCTGTTAAGATGCTTATAGGTGTAAGTAAATGAAACTTCAGGTAGCATTGGATCTAACTAACCTAGATGCCGCCGTTGACTTAGCTAGGAGATTATATGGTGGTGGATTAGTTGATGTTATTGAGGTTGGTACACCATTAATAAAGGCTTATGGAATGTACGCCGTCTCAAGGATGAGGGTCTGCTGCCCCTCAGCATTAATATTCGCCGACTTAAAGACTATGGATGCCGGTAGAATTGAGGTTAGGTTAGCGTCAGAGAATGGTGCAAACATGGCCAGTGTACTGGCAGCAGCCCCAGTGGATACTATTAGGGAGTTTAGTGAGGAGGCGAGGAAATTAGGCGTAAGTACGGTTGTTGACTTCATAGGTGTGGTTAATGTTGAAGATAGGGTTAGGGAGGTACTTAATGCAGCTAAGGTAGATTACATTGGATTACACGTGGGCATTGATGTTCAGGATTCCAGAAAGTTAACTGCAGAGACCTTAATTGATGAGGCTGAGTCAATTAAGAAGAGGAATGGCGTTGGGGTAACGTTAGCAGGCGGTGTAGACGCCAAGGCTGCGCTCAAGTTAAGAGGGAGGGATATTGACGTGGTTGTGGTTGGCAGAGCCATAACCGCAGCCGAGAGACCTGAGGAAGTTGCTAAGGAGATTAGGAGAAACCTAGGACTATTCTAGGCTTACCAGCATATCGCCACTTCTAGATTAAATGAGGAGATTCTGCCCTTAGCGCCTAGTCTATTCGTAGTTTTTAATGGTGAAATTAACCATGCTCATTATTAGTAGTCTTCGATAACCACTTGTTACTCCACTCTCTAACGGCATTAACTATTGGGTCCAAGTCCTTACCCATGTCCGTTAATGCGTATAAATGCCCCTTCTCAGTGTTTATCACTGTTATCATGCCGGCTGATTGTAGTTCCCTAAGTGCCTTTGAAAGAGTTCTACTGCTGATACCAGGCATGCTGTGAAGCAGTTGATTAAAGGACCTTGGCCCCTCCCTAAGCCTATCAATTATCACAAGTCTCCATGGCTTCCCCAGTATTCTCCATGCCCTTGTAACTGGGCAATCCGTCGACATGGATTATTTAGTAATGTAGCCTACTTATTATTCTTTACTCAGGGGAGTAACGTTTAAAAACTTTACAGAGTAAATTTACTTGGTAAAGTATGAATGAACTACAGTTACTCCTGGGAACCAGCCAGGGACTGGTGGTAAGCAGCATAGCGGCACTGGTGCTTAGGGTGTTCGTTGGAGTGAACTTCATGGTTCATGGATCACCTAAACTCTTTGGACCAGGAAGAAGGGACATGAGAACAGGCATGAGTCAACTACTAGGCATACCGGGTATACTCTTTGACTTAACCGGTTTATTAGAGTTCATAGGTGGTTTAGCATTACTGCTTGGATTATTGACGAGAATTGCCACATTGTTACTGGCGATTTATAACCACCATACTTAATATAACTAAGCTGTATAATGCTCCATTACCAAGGGGGTGGACTGAGCAGGCTTTCAAGGCTACGAGAGGATATATGTTTGAGTGGGAGCTTGATACACTGCTTCTAGCGTCATGCATTACGATAGTTTTAATAGGGCCAGGGTTATTGTCAATTGATCACCTAATACTAATGATTACATGATTACTAATTAGCTGCATAGATTATTTGATAAAAGTAAGTATTTTTTCACCTGGCTTACTTAACTCTTAACTCCCTGGGATTACGGTTAAGAAAATTAGGGAATTAAAGTTAGTTACCTTGGCTTAAGCATTAGGGAGTGGGTGCTTACATTATGTTTGGTTTCATTATCTTGCATGTAGCTTTCTTTTAAGTTCCCTTAAGCATGTTCTGCAACATACGTAGTAAACTCTCCTACCTCTCTTATAGGTTATTGGTAAGCCATTTATTGGTCCACCACAGTAATCACAGATAAGCCTAGGTAATGCGGTTACTGT
>NZ_JAGDXD010000052.1 GCF_023256255.1 Caldivirga sp.
TTTACCTAACGGCTGAGTTAGTGGTTAGGTTACCAAGTATTGAATTATCCCTGATTGATAGGGATGGGCGATTAATTACATATACTGTCGATAGGAATAATTATTTCAAGGTAATTAATGATGCCCTGAACAAGATAGAGAACCTCAATGTAAAGATAGTGGGTGGGGCTGACCATGCCGGTGTGCTCAATATGGTGAGGTACTCACCCTGGTTGAGGGTTAAGGATGTGATTGCCGAGAACTTCGTTATTATTGGACAGAGAATTTTTGTCAAATCCCTATGTGAGGCCCTTGGTGATAAGGTTTCATGCCTAACAATATAGCCCTAGTTGATTAATAAAACCGTAATACATATATATGCCTAAATAATATACGGAAATTACAATGCAATGAGTACTGTATTGGTGAGTTGCCCTCCATTGGAGTTCATGGTATTAGCTATAATAAATAAGGTATTAACGATGTGTGGGATGCGGGCATTACTTGGTTATGTGGGGTTGGCAATACTCGCTGTGCACTTCACAATCCCAACAATCTATTACCTAATAGCTAAGGGTTGGTTAGGTAGGGATTGGGGCATAAGGCCTAGCGATGTTGATGATCCGCCTTTCGTATCCGTAATAGTGCCCACATACAACGAGGCCAAGACGATAACCGAGAGATTAAGTGACATAGCCTCCCAGGACTACCCAAGGGATAGGGTTGAGATTATTGTTGTTGACTCAGGGAGTACCGATGGTACCCTGGACAGGGTTTATGATTGGATTAGGGAGCATGGTGATGTTAAGGTTAAGGTAATTGAGGAAGGCGTTAGGTTGGGTAAAGCCCATGCGCTTAACACCGCGCTCAAGTATGCCGAGGGCGATGTCGTTGTGATAGCAGACGCGGACTCCAAGTGGTTCCCGGACTCACTTAGGAGGGCCATTGCGTGGCTTATGGGTGATGGTGTTGGTGCGGTATCCTGCAATAAAATACCTAGGCATAAGGGTAACATAATCGAGGAAGAGTATAGGAATTACTACGATATTCTAAGGATAGCTGAGAGCAAGAAGTATTCCTCGGCAATATTCCACGGAGAGTTGGCAGCCTATAGGAAGGACTTATTACTCAAGATCGGCGGATTTCCGAATTACCTGGGCGCGGATGATAGTCACACGGCGGGATTGATAACGCTAAGCGGTTTTAGGGCGATAATACCTGAGGATGTTAGGTGCATAGAGTATGTGCCAAGCAAGGGCTACTGGAGTTGGAGGATAAGAAGGGCACAGCATCTAATTCAGAATTTCTCGAAATTGATCGGTATGGTCTTAACCAATAGGGCAAAGCCGCCTAGTAATTACAAGCCAGTGCTATACACGGAGACCTACCTACACCTAGTCAATCCCTGGTTATTCCTTGTTGGAACGGCGCTTGTCATAGTCTCGGCAATGCGGGGAGCACTATTGCCAATGATCATACTCCTGATAGGACTTACCCTACTGGCCAGTAGGTTCTTCAGGACTTGGGTCGTGACGCAGGCAATCCTCGCCATAGCCATGATAAGGAACATCTGGAATAAGGAGTTGGTATGGAAAAAGGAGAAGAAAGATTAAGGATAGTCTCCGTAACAATACCATTGACAGTATTACTAGCCCTCGTACTAACGAACTACCTAATCAACGGACTACCCTTCATACCAGACTCCTGGGTGCACCTAGCCCATTCAGAAACTATCCTAAGCACCGGCTACCTATTTGGGCCATCCCCAAACCCAAGCCAGGTCAGTTATAACTACCAGTGGCCAACCGTAAACCTATTGCTGGCCCTAACCCAGTCAATACTTGGCCTAAAACCGCTACAATCCTTTTACCTAGTCAGCATCGTGGCGGCGATGTCCGTAATACCCTTCACACTCCTGGCCAGGAGGTTAACCACGGATGGCACGACCATGTTAATTGCAGGCCTACTATTCGCCGTCGCCAGCGTTAAAATCCTTGTGGATGCCTCGGTAATGAAGGAGACGGCTGCTCAATACCCCTTCTACGCCTATGTACTAGCCACGTACATAGCCCTAACGGATAGGAAGCACTTCAGGCAGAACTTAACGGTCATGGTGCTATCCTTCATAGCAATACTCTTCGCGCACCACTTCACACTACTAATGGCTCTCGCATACTCCTTCATAATCTCATTAACAATACTAACAAGCAGTTACCTGGATGGTAACGACACCTCGCGCGAACTCTATGTAACAGTAACCGTAATACTTCTGGGAGCCTTAACCTACTTCTGGTATATGGATTATTTAAGGGCGTTTGAGGTGACGGGATTCGTAACCCCAGGCCTAATATCAACACCAATACTCATAGCACTACTGCTGCTGGATTACGTGACCATGAGGAGGAGACCACGCATTATTATTCTCACTATCCTAACACTGACGGCACTCATAATAATCACACTATTCTCGTTGGGTAGGCTCCTACCGTACGTATTGGAGGGCTTTAATAAGGCTGTTGTCCTATCCTCAATACCCTACGCATTACCCATAATAATCTCTGCGCTATACCTTGCCATTTACGGGTTCCAGAGACCCGTAGTGACTGCCGTTACCATCCTCTCATTAGCCATATTAGTCTACGTGGTCCTAATGGGCAACAACCCAATGGAACTGCTCTTCCTATCTAAGTCCCTGGACTTCGTAATACCCTTCCTATCAATACCAACGGCCATCACGATCACGAAGGCACTCAGACATGGGCTACCCATTAAGGTTCTTGGTTATACATTAGTCACCACGCTCATCGTAACATTGCCAATATTTGCGATGCTAACCCTCTATACGTACTCATTACCAACCTCATCAACACTCACCGTGTATAGGCTCATAGATTATGAAGAATTGAACACAATGACAAAGTTCCTACCAATCAACGCCACCCTCTACGCATCAGTTAGTTACAACTCGATGATTAGGTTCATGACGGGGATAAACGCCTCAGACCCAACAACCTACCTACTCATGGGCAAGCCACCGCCCGGCCTACTTGTTATAACAAAGAGAAACCTGCTGATCGGTTTCCTATACGGCTCGGGTTACAGCATGGTTAGCATACCCAGGAACTACGTAATAAATACATTGGTTACCAACGATGACCTGGTATACTCATCAAAAACACTATGGGCCTGGCTACCTAAAACTCACTAACTAACTCGCCAGCCCTAATGGCGTAGATCCTGTCCGAATTCCTGACCAGGTACTGGTCATGTGTCGCCACGAGAACAACACGACCAGCCCCAGCCTCCTCCCTAAGAATCTGAAGCAGCAACTCCACATTACCCCTATCCAAACTGTTCGTAGGCTCATCCAAAACAAGGAACTCATGATCCCTGGCTAGGGCAATGGCTATACTAACCCTCCTCCTCTCACCACCGCTAATCTCGGTAGGTTTCTTACCCAGTATACCTTGAATACCCAACAACCTACTAACCTCCTCAATCCTCCTCAGCCTCTCATCCTTACCAATCCCCTGAACCCTAAGGGCCAATTCCATGTTCTCCCTAACCGTAAGACCACTGATCAATGCATCGTCCTGAGGCACGTAGGACACAAGCCTAACCACATCCCGAGCCCCAGAATCATTGTGAATGTCAACACCGTTAATTATGACCCTACCACCATCGGGCCTCAGGAGACCGACCATGATCCTCAGTAGGGTCGACTTACCACTACCACTAGGACCGACTATGCACGTTATTGAGTTAGGCAGCGCACTAAGTGTTATGCCCTTAATAACCACATTGTTTCCAAAGGCCTTCACAACATTTATTGCGTGAATACCCTGATCAAGCATTCCTAAACACCCCACGCCTAGCATAGACCTGCATCAAAGCCAACAAGGCAAGGATTATTGGGTAAGCCACCAAGTACTGGGTCGGTGTTGGTTGAGCTAGGGATAGTGGTATACCCAGCACGGAAATGCCCAGGGCATTCATAATTAGGGGCCAGGCGAAGTAGGCAATGCCTACGCCAATTGCCGAGGACACAGCATAAACAAGGGTTAGTGGCAGGTCAACCATCACCACGAGACCCCAAGACCTAACACCCTGCAGGATTAGGTAATTAATCAACTCCTCATTAGCACGGTAGGAGTACCCAACAATACCAACCACACCCAGAGACAATATAATGAGTAGACCAACGACAATACCGACGAGCGTTCCCAAACCAACCCTAAGCGTACTAAGTAGGGCCTGAGGACCTAGACTAGGGCTTACTTGCGCTACCCTGAATACGTAGTTAGGCGCGTAACTCGCCAACTCGCTGAGCACTATCGAGTAAGGCATTATGGTTATTGAAGCATTCACGCCAGGCATTAAATCCTTAACCACAGAATACACAGTATTGCCAACAATAATACTTAACCTGTAGGTGCCCTGGGGTAGCGCTACCGGCGTAACGCCATGGCCGGCCACGGCATACGCCAGTGAATCATTGGCATAATAAATCAATAGGTAATAATTACTTACCAGAGTACCATTGGGCCACTCCACACTGACCCATAGCGTTGGGTATGCAGGCCTAGTCATGGTTATATTCATAACAATAGGCTTAGCTATAACAACAGTGCTATTTCTAACGAGCAGTACCTCACCGTACCAAATAATCGATGATGAGTTATACACGGCTAGGTAGTAGGCGCCGAAGGGCAGCGTGAATGTTTCATTACCTAATGCCGTACTTATGACCGTACTATTCATCGAGTTCAAAATAGCTAAATACGCATTCTTCATCGTCGTGATGACCCTCAACTTAAAAATCTCATTAATAGACCTCACAGTACTAAGACTGACGTTAGCATAGATCACACTAACTATTGTCTGCGGCAAACCATCCAACCGCTTAGCCAAACTCTCATTAACAATAATATTGTAATTCAACTGTGGAAACCTGCTTGACGAGTATACACCGCACACCGTGACATTAGCGCTAATCCCCTTAAACGACGTTAGCATTAACGTATCTCCAATCCCCAACCCCAAGGCCTTAGCAAGCCCCGAGCCAACCAAGGCCCCGCAACTTAGTGCTGAGCCTGGCTCGTTAATACCGTAATACCCCAGGTAGTTAGGCACGACACCCCTAATGAGTATTGGCGTATTGTTGGCCACGCCAGGCACGAGCACCTCAGGCACGGCTGGGATACCCATGGCCCTTAGTGAGTAGGCTATTTCCTCGGGTGTCCAGCTTGTGAATACACTTATTGATGAGCCCTTCTTAATCGTGACATTGCCAATACCAGGGAGGAATAACCTGGGCATATTGTAGAGGGAGAGTGCTGTCATAACAACAATGCCCAGAGCCACTGACGTTACAACCATAGCCAATAGAATCGTTGGTAGAGCCCTAAGGTATAATCTCATAACCACGCACCCTAAGGATGCCAATGAGTACGTAGGTGATGGCTAGTATCGTTGGTATGAAGTATGAAGAGGAAATTACGTATAGGACATTAATACCATAGTTCATGAGCGGGACTAAACCAAGCGATGAAAGCAGCTTCAGTAATACCAGTGCCGTGGTTATTGATGCCGAGATCCCAAGTACGTAGGAATAGGCCACCACAAGCAGTAGTACTATGGTAACGTGAACCAGGACATTACCCCTAGAACCGAATAGATAATAAACACCCCTCAACTCATCTCTCCAACCCCTAATCACGCCACTTATTATGAATACCGAAGACAATATAGAGACGATTAATGAGGAAAACGCCACAACAAAGGCCACGCCGCCAACAAGGTCAACAACGTTGATAATCAATGCATCAACCACAGAATTGGTAATGGGCGTTAATGATAGGGTGTATGACCTAAACACATTGATCAGTGCGATGTATAATGTGAACACTGTCGTGGGTATCATGGCATTTATTATGAGAAGCCTCAATGAATCAAGCTCCCTCATGAAGACCTTAATTGACGACGAAACCAGCCCAATAAACTCAGCCACAGCATTATCACAAGTTAAAATACTCTTATAAGTCTAATTCACGAACCCATCAAGAGCAGAATCAGGGAGCAATTGAAGGCCTTCCCCGAAATATCCTTATAACTGCAGACCCAGCAGTAACTGCAGAGTCTGCAGTGCTCTTTAATTTACACCCTAAGGAACATAGGGATGAGTTGTTCGGTAGGGATTCTGAGGTTGAGTACATTAAGAGGCAGGTTAGAGCAGGTAATTGGGTAATTATTGGTGGCCAACGTGGTATTGGAAAAACGAGTCTACTGAAGGTCGTGCTCAATGAGTTATCCCGGGATGGTCTCAAGACCATTTACATAAATGTGAGGGGCATCAACACCCTTAGGGATCTATTATCATTACTCATTAACGAGCTCAACAAACACAAAATATCACTTAGACTAAGCCTATCATTAAACTTTATCCTGGGATCGGCTGGTATAACCCTGAGCAGAGGGTCTAGGGTATTCAATAGTCTGCTTGAGCTTCTGTTATCTATAAACGAGGAAACCGTGATTGGACTTGACGAGGTTCAGGAGTTGAGTAGAGTTAGTGGTCAATTGATCAAGATATTGGGCAACGTATTTACAGGTAACCCAAAGGTTTCCTTCATATTTATGTAAGAGCCATTGAGCGCCTCTTTCTCAGCACTCAATTATTGCTATACCTAACCTCATAAATTTAGCCTCAGCACTCCCTACTCCTTCTTACCCATCCACCATTAATCCCAATACACCAGTTAATGGTTGTCCTGTGGTGGGGTTTGGTTTTTAGTCCTGATGTGTTGGGTAATTAATGAATGATGATGGGAGGGGGTTATGATGCATGATTGTGCGCCGGCTTTTGGTGCTGATAATTACCTTGGCTTGCTCCGTGACGCTGCTCGATGAGTATCAGGCCTTGGTGTTTTTAATGCTCAATTGTAGATGCTTCCATAAACTGGGTTAATCTTTCATATGGCTGGTGATGAATTGCTGGGCTTGGTCACAGTGGTCATACCCACGCGGGATGAGGTTGAGGGCATTAGGCTTGTCCCTGGTGAGCTATTTAAGGTTGGTGTTCCCAGAGAGGGTCCTGGTCATTGATGGTGGTAGTACTGACGGTACAGTGGATGTGGCTATGAGGTACGGCGTCAGGGTTATTTAGCAGTAGGGTCGGGTAAAGCCATGGCCATTTAGATGGCGCCTAAGTACGTGAATACGCCCTACATGCTCGTCACAGATGGCGACTACCCATACCCAGCCAGGTGCATTCCGGAGGTGGTTAGTGAGGTGATGAGGACGGGGACTATCACGACCATGAAGTACTTGCCCAACGCCAAGTATTTAAGTAGGCTAGGTGAAACACCAATGGCATGAACACAGAAATCCTCGAGAAACCCCTACCAAAGCCAACGAGTGAGGATTACGTGGGTATGAGGTTATTGGAATCATTGATAGAGGCTAGGCTGGCCCTCGAATTCCTAAACAAGGGCTTGGTTAGGAATTCTGCTGGTAAGGCATTCCAGTCCTGGAGGGCTTTGCTGGCTGCCTTATTGAGGCTTGAGCTCGATAAGCTACTGAAGGTTGCTAGGACCGAGGAGGAGAGGAAGTGGCTAATGGATAGGGCAGTTCCGAGAGTACCGACAAGTAGGATGAAGGCTTTGTCCCAATTGCTCGAGGATGTTGGTTATGGCGGGTTATCAGCATGGATGGACAAGGCATTAGACCTACATGACTATCAGTACAATGGTCCGGATCCAGGCATGGCGTTATCAAAGTACAGAAGCAGGAAGGAGGCTGTAGTGGACGTAAAACTCATTATAAACGAATTAATGAGGGGAATAGAGAAATTGAAACCAAGGGTAAAATGGAGTAATGAATTAGAAAACGCATTCAAGGCACTTAAGGAGGAGGTAAATAAAGTGAGTAAATCGTACTAATGCTCAACTCCTGATAATTACCCCTAACCCTTTAGGAGTCACCTATTTAAGGCATTCATTGTGGTGAGGCAGGTTTATAAGGTAGGCTCAATTATTATTAGTGCGTGGAGGAGTTGATTAGGAGGTTAATGGAACTGGGTATTGATGTTAATGAATTACTACTTGATGCACTGGGTACTAAGGATCCTGAGGAGAGTTCTAGGGAGAGGATTGGTATTGCTGAAAAGTACATGAGGGAGTGCGAGGAGTACGTGAGTAGGGGCGACGCTGCACAGGCAAGCGAGAAAGCCTACAAGGCTGCGGAGGAGGTCATTAAGGCCCTGGCGGAGAAGTTTAGGACGCCTGAGTATGATAGGTTCCTGAAGGAGGGCCGATGGTACACGTATCTACTAAGTATGGCTAGTAAGACCCTAGCTAAGAGTCTAGGTGACTGGGTTATTGATGGTTGGAACGCTGCATATGACTTAAACGTGTGGGGATTCCACGAGGGGAAGCTAACAATAGACTATGTAAAGGTTGGCGTAAATAAGGTTAGGAAAATGCTAGATGAGGCTAAGAAAATTCTCCCTCAACAAGGCTCAGTGTGAATACTCTAACCTTATTTGGAGTATGGTTTTACTGTTTTAATGATTCGCCTTATTCTTGGCCTAGGCACTCTGATTCCCAACCTTAAAGGTCAATGCTCTTATTGGGAAATCCAATACCTTCAAGTTTAGCATGTGGCTGTAAGGTCAAGTAACTAATAGTCAATAACTATTAGCCACAATGAATCTAAAACCTATGAATCCACGAGCTAGTTACGGTGTGGCGCATTGATGGAGATTTCTCAACAACCACTAAGCAGTGTTTAGGCATTTATAGGAGCACCAGTAGTATAGGGCTGTGGGTGTTGAGATTATTGAGAAACCATGGCTTAAGCCTACTACTGAGGACTATGTTAATGCTAGGCTACCGGAGACTTTGGTTGAGACTGGTTTAGCCCTTAGACTCCTTAAAGATTGCCTTATTAGGGATGCCTCTAGCAAAGGACCGATTCAGATAGCCAAAGGCATGAGGAAGTGACTTATGAAGAAGGTAGTGCCTAGGATTCTAACAAGTAGAGTAAAGGCATTAACACAAACGCTTAAAGAGGTTAGACACAGTGAATTATCAACATGGTTGAGCACAGCCCTAGAACTCCACGATTATCAATGTAATTGGCCAGACCCAGATATGGTACTATCAAACTATAGAAACGAAGAAGAGACAGCTAAGGATATTGTTTTGCTCATTGGTGAGTTGGTTAGGCATGTTGAGAAGTTGAAGGCTAGGGTTAGGTGGGGTAGCAATACCCTTGAGGGGCTGAGGAACTTAGGTAAGTGGCAAGGGTTAGTTCCGCCAATAGGTGAATGCAGTGAAGAGAATTAGACTACCCTTTGCACCTGGCATAAACGTCGACTTTGCTGATAGGGAATTGGCCCTTAGGCGTGTTGAGGAATGGGCTAATAAGGGTACATACCCTGTGCAGGTCGTCTATGGTCCTGAGGGTTGCGGTAAGACTGCTTGGCTTAGGCAGTCAGTCGAATTACTTAGGGAGCTTGGCTTTGACGTGATCTACATTAACCCCACGGAGAGTGGAGCCAGGGTGGAGCTTAGTGTTGTAGACCTACGTGAGAGACTCCTAGCCTTAGTACGTGAGGCCACGGAACAAGGCACTTGGGGTAGGGTTGCCTGGGCCATTATTGACATTGCCAGGTCGGCAATTGATGCTAGAGTCCGTAAACTAGCCATCATAGTGGACGATGTTTTCCAAACGATTGGCCTAGATAAGGCGGCATTGTACGTTAAGGGTCTCCTCGGCATACTAGAACATCCACCAGCCGAATACGAGAGGGTGATAACAATAGTGGCGACTAGTGAGGGAGTGAGCCTACGCGAGGTAGGGCGCCATAACTGGGCTGAATTCAAACCAATCTGGAACATGCCTAGGGAGGGCTTTAAGCAACTCTATGATCAAATACCAGGCGGCAAACCGCCGTTCGAGGATATGTGGCAAGTAACCGGCGGAAACCCAAGAACACTCCTCAGACTATACAAAAACAACTGGAACATGGAAAACACAGTAAAGGAGTTAATCAGGGAGAAGGACATAACACCACAATTCACCGCCAAGTGGAGAACCTGGCTCGAGAAGGCCGTTGAGGACCCAGACACCCTATGGAATCCCGATGCACCCGAGGAATTAATCAATGAACTCATTAGAATGAACCTAATACTCCACAACCTCCACGACAGAGACCCATGGTTCTGGGTCGACCAACCACCACCGGAGAAGGACCTAGAACTTGGTATTGGTAAGTACGTGGCATGGCAAACACCACTACACAGGGAAGCCGTCAGGAAGGCGCTAGAGAGCCTAAAGGCTGACGGCCCCTCACCTTGAAGGGTAAGGGTTCTTCCCCTAGGGCTTACCGTTACTTTTCTGGTGCGCCCATCATGGGCGTGGCATCGTTTTTCTCAGGCCCCACCACTAGCTTTGGGGAGGCTGGGGCTCATCGCCCACTAGGCTTACCCCAACCCAACATCTGTAGCCTAAAGGTTTTCATTATTCCCCACCCCTAGAAGGGGCGAACCTTATCACTCGATTTGTGACAATACTGCAAACATTAATAAAACCCAAGGCATAGGAAATAAGGTGATTGGCCATGGCTGCGGAGGACCTTGAGAGGCCGTTACCTAAGCCTACTAGTGAGGATTACGTTAATGCGAGGTTGTTGGAGGCTTTGGTTGAGGCTGGTTTGGCGCTTAAATTCCTTAAAGATGGGCTTGTTCGTAATGCAGCTGGTAAGGCTTTTCAAGCCTGGAGGGCATTATTGGCTGCCTTGCTTAGGCTTGAGCTTGATAAGTTAATGCAGGTTGCTAAGAGTGATGAGGAGAGGAAGTGGCTTGTAGATAAGGCTGTGCCGAGGGTTCCAACAAGTAGAATTATTAAGCTGTCGCAGATGCTTAGTGAAATTGGCCATGGTGGATTATTAGCGTGGACGAGCATGGCACTTGAACTTCATGATTACCAGTATAATGGCCCTGACCCAGACCTAGCGTTATCGAAATTCAGGAATAGGGAGGAGGCAGCCATAGCTGTTACTGAACTAGTTAAGGAGCTTATCAAGAGGGTAGAGGAATTGAAGCCAAGGATAAAATGGAGTGAGGAACTGGAGAATGCACTTAAGGCCCTCAGCGAAGAGATTGGTAAGGTTCCTTAAGGCCTCACAACGAACCTAAGATTACGGAGCTTCTTTAACGTTTCCAGTCCCAGTCAGTTAAAGCGTTTTAAACTAAATATCAACAGTGGTTTAGGATTGGGAGGGTTCTTAATGGGGTTAATTATTGAGGAAATGAGGCAATGGTGATTAGTGGGAATTTAAGTTACTTAACTAGACACTAACAGTCCCTTTATCCTTCAAGGCGAGGAAGATGTCAAATACGCATATTGTAATGAGAAGAGATTAAAGGGGGTGTAGGGGATTACTGCATTAGTGAGGAGGATTAGGCTTAGTTTTGCTAATCTTCAAGTTGATTTCGTTGATAGGGAGCTTGCCCTTAGGCTGGTTGAGGATTGGGGTAGTAAGGGCATGGTTAATGTTCAGGTTGTTTATGGGCCTGAGGGTTGTGGTAAGACTGCCTGGTTGCTTCAATCCCTCAAGGGGGCTTGGTTTTGAGGTGATTTACGTTAACCCTATTAATAAGGAGTTTGTTGCAGAGGTTAGCATCATCTCCCTGAGGGATGAGTTGATTAAATTAGCTGAGGAGGCCCTTGCCCAAAATGCCCTAGGCAGGTTAACGTGGCTAGCCTTTGATGCTGCTAATTAAAGCTACCAGGGGGAGGATAGCCGTCATAGTGGATGATGCGTTCCAGGTAATAGGCATTAAGGAATCGGCGCTGTACGTCAAGGCCTTATTAAACCTAATCGAATACCCACCAATCGAGTACGAGAGGATAGTAACAATAGCCGCAACAAGCGAAGGATTATCCAGACACGAAATCGGCAGGCATAGGTGGGCTAGTTTGAAGCCGATGTGGAACATGACTAAGGTGGTTTTGAAAGACTCTATGAGCAGATACCCGGCAGTAAACCACCGTTTGAGGATGTGTGGCTGTTAACGGGTGGTAACCCCAAGATACTTGAGGAGTTGTATAGGGTTAGTTGGCGTGTTAGTGAACTTCTGAACGATGCCGTGGAGTCGAGGATGCTTAGGGTATTTGTGGGTAATCTAACCAGCGCCGAGAGGATGTGGCTACGGGAGGCTGTCGAGGACCCAGACACGTCGTTGTTCACGAGGGAGAGGATGCTATTAATGAATAAGCTAGTTGAACTTAACCTGGTAATTGACGACGTACCAATGAGGGAAGACTACCTATGGATTGACCAACCACCACCGGAAAAGGACTCAGAGCTCGGTATTGGTAAGTATGTTGCTTGGCAAACACCACTACATAGGGAGGCTGTGAGACGGGCATTGCAATATACATAAACTTCGATTACCGTTAATTTCATAAAAGGGCATATGATTCCACGACTTACCTTAAGGAATTAATTCATTGATCCTTCTTCAGCCTTAGTGCTCCCTAGGAGTGGTTTTAAATACTCCAGTGCCTTGACTGGGTGTTCATCGGCCTTAATGTTCCTGATTATTGCGACCACTTTACCCTCAGGGTTAATTATGAAGGTTACCCTCTCCGCTGTTCCAGTGGGTCTTAGTACCCCATAGGCCTTAGCTACACTTCCATCCTCATCACTGAGCAGCTTGAATCTAACACCATACTTACTTGCGAACCTCCTCTGAGTCTCAACATTATCCGTGCTTATTCCAAACACTATTACGCCTAATTCCTCGAAGTTGTTCCATAGTCTTGAGAATTCCTTAGTTTCCAGGGTGCATCCTGGCGTGAAGGCTTTTGGGAAGAAGTATAATACAACCCACTTACCCCTGTAGTCACTTAGCTTAACTAGGTTTCCCTCATGATCCCTTAACTGGAAGTTGGGGGCATCATCACCCTCCGATACCATAGCCTAATGTTTACCTGCCCACTCTTAAGTATTCATGCGGCTGCCAACTTAAGTTACGGGCCACTTAGGTTTATTAATAGGCGCTGTGTTGGCTTGAACGTGGCTGGTGATAGGAGGTTGCTGATAATGGCCCTGGAGTCACTGTTTAATGCCTTGTCTGATGAGACTAGGTTATCCATTGTGCTACTCCTAATTAACCATGGGCAGCTTCCGGTTCAGGAAATCTCAAGGATGCTTGGTAAATCCCAGTCACTGGTGTCTCATCACTTATCATGCTTAAGGAACTGCGGCGTAGTTAAGGTTGAGAGGAGGGGTAAGTACTCCTACTATTCAATAAGCAGTGAGGAGGTGGCTGGGATAGTTAAATTAGCCATAAGCCATGCCGCTAAGTACAGTCAATCAATATTGGCGTGCGATGTTTTAAACGAGGAAACAAACATTAAGGGTGTTAATATTAGTTAACTGATAAGTATGTCAGCTTACCCAATACCCTTAATTACCGATATTAATCCTGGATATGTGTAAGCCAAGTTAGCTCCACTGTAAAGAATCCTACCATTAGGTGAAATTAAGTAATACACCTCAAGTTGAAGAGATGGGTTATACGTCTTAGTCATGCCTAAACTCGCCACGCCAGCTATGAAGTACCTCGATGCGTTACCACCATAGTAGCTTAGGAATGATGTTATTGGTGGTCCACTGTAACCTAAGTCATCATATTGCTCAAGAACAATGACGTAAACCCCCTTAGACTCAAACAGATTCACGTAGTGGGCTAGGACGGCTACACCATAGGCACAGTCGGGGCACCAGGTGGATACTAGGTACAGTAGCACGTAATGCCCCCTAAAGGAGGCAAGGGAAACCACGGAACCATTAGGCAGGGTGAATTCAGCATTAGGCGCAGTATCACCAACATTAACACCAATGCGCCTTGAACCATGGTTAAAGGTCAAGTAAAGTATCACCACTGTGGCGATTAAAAGAACCACTCTGTTATTTCAAAAATCTATGAGGAAGAATCATAATCATGAAGTCTCCACTAACTGTTATTTACCTTAAAGGGTGAAAAACATCATGATATTGCATTACTGTTGTTTAACCACATACCTTGCTAATATTAATATTACCTCGACTCTGGCAGTCTAAATTTAATGTAAAACAATCAACCATTAATCCAATACTCACAGTAATAAATAAGCCAATGAAACTTGAATACTATTAACCAAGTGTTAATCTTCCTGGCTAATGTTTTTGAGTTGAGTTCTGCCACTTTGTGCTGGGTTTTGGAGTGACAGAGTCGAGGTAATATTAATATTATCGCTACTCTGGCAGTCCAAATTTTGACAACAACCAAGTCCCCCTAAAGGGCAGTTTACTCAACCATGGTTAATGCACTAGGTAAGCTTAATATACTATTGCGTGAGGTCTACGGGAGGGGTTGGCCCAGTGATAGTGGTCTGGAGCGCTGAGGTGGTGATGAGTGGTTATTGTTAATGCTTCTCCTTAAGCAGCCTGTATGCGACTATGGTGCGTTGAATGGCTGTGGTTAAGGTTATTAGTGCGAATAGGCCCATGCCGTAGGTTAATACTGCATTATTCCTAGTTAACGCGTAGGTTAATGTTAATGCGAATAGGTATATTAGGCGTTCCGGTCTCTCGAAGAAGCCTACCCCAAGCATCCTTAAGCCAAGGGACTCAGCCCTAGCCCTCATGTAGCTGGTTAGTAGGGAACCCACGACAGCCGTGTACGCTTCCACCATTATAGTAATATTGAGTCCGCTTAGTACGGCAATAGCCATTATTACTGCAGAGTCCTCAAACCTGTCCAGGGCTGAGTCGAGGAATGCGCCTGAGCTCGATACCCTCCCATTGAACCTTGCTGATAAGCCATCCGCAACATCGAAGAATCCTGAAACCAGTATTACAATGGGTAGAAGTATGGGGTATTGTTTAATTAGGGCAACGGGTATTGATATTAATGATGCAAGTAGGCCCAGTACAGTTAGTAGGTTCGGGTTCCTGGGCAGTACTGGTGCAATCCTCTCCAGGGCATGCTCCAGCGTGCTCTTAATCCTACCAATCATTGAGCATGCGTACTGGGAATAAGTTAAAAGCTTAACCAGGAATGTGGAGGCGTGGGTAAGGCATTAACGAGATTCGTAAGCAAGATAACTAAGGAGAACCTGTGGATATACGTAATCAACTCCCTAATTAATGAGCCTAAGACTGGTTACGAAATAGTTAAGGAGGTTAAGGGGAAGTATATGATAAGGGTAACCACGGTGTCGGTTTACGTGGTTCTATATAAGATGGAGAGGGATGGATTACTTAAGAGCTTCGATAAGGATGGTAAGAAGTACTACATGGTTACTGAGGAGGGGTTGCGGGAGTATAATAGTGCCATTAAGGCCCTGGTGGATTTACTATCAAGGTTTAACTGCGTACTCAAGTGCAGTGGCTCTACTGGGGAAAAACCTTAACACTGATTTTAAGCTCCTTGAAGAGTTCAGAGGCTAACTTATCCATCAGCGACCTACCCTTAGGGGTAATGACCCTACCTGTACTGGACTTCTCAATTAAGCCAGCGGCCTCAAGCTGGTGAAGTATGTTCCTAATTATTGCGCCACCAGCCTTAGCAGTCCTCTCACTCCTAGCCTTCGGCCCTATCTTAGTTCTATAACTGAATGATGACCTAAGGCTCCCTAAGCCAACGGGGCCATTTAAGTAAATCCTCCTCAACACTGCTGCAGCCCTAAGGTACCACCAGTCATCATTCTGAGGGGGCCTATCCTTATTCCTACCCGTCTTAACGTACACGGCCCACTGCGGTGGCTTAACCTGCGGTACATTATCCTTAAGGTACTTAGCCACCCTCTCCACCAGCTTATCCTGCGGCACATCCTTAATACTAACCATTCTATATGCCGCTTAATGCAACCCTTTTAAAGATTTCCAACCTTAAGGCATCAATAAAGCGCAATTAATGATGCCTAGGGTGCAAGGCATTGATAAAAAGAGGGCAAACCTTGCCTTTTAAGGCGGGGTAGGGTTTTAAACTCTGGCTGTACTAGGGTATTGGCTCCACTGGTCAACTCTTAGAAAATGGGGAGCGGGAGCCGACACTTACTCCCGCAATACCAGTGGGGTACCCGAGTAGCACCCGTAAAGGGGCGTAACCCCCAAGACCTCGGGGAACCCTCGCCCCTCAAAGGGCGGGGAAGAGGTCAGTTAAGGCAAACACCCTAAGGTTAATGGTGCTCACCTCCTCCTACCATACCTACCCATTACGTAAGCCTCAGCTATGACGTGGCCCGCCATTGCCCTCCTAACATCATTTAGGCTTGCGCCTGGCTTAAGGTTAAGCATTGAATCTAAGGCATATAGCCTAAAGTAGTACCTATGAGGTGGGTGGGTTCTGGGTGGGCATGGTCCACCGTAGCCAACTCTACCGAAGTCATTAACACCCTGCATACCTATACCCTGCACCTCCGGTTTCTTGGGAATGTTCTCAGGGAGTTCACTTAAGTTGGGTTGAATATTGTAGAGTATCCAATGCGTGAAGGTCCCCATTGGTGCATCAGGGTCCTCCATTATTAACACGTAACTCTTCACGTTGGGTGGGGGTTCAACCCACCTTAGGGCTGGGGACACGTCATCCCCATCACACGTGTATTTAACTGGAATCATCTCCTCACTCCTAAAGGCTGGACTCTCAATCCTCATAGGTGTAGTACGAGGCGCCACTTTTATTATTTAACCCGTTGAACACAACGGTTACTGGGCGGCTATGTTAACCTTAACTGGTGGGCTCATTGTTAACTTTAACTCAACCTCCTTAATCTTATCCCAACCGTACTTCCTAGCCACCTCCTCAAGTACTGTTAATGCGTTTTCAGCTATCTTAGATGGATCCATGTCCTCCATGCCTACCTTAACCATGATTTGCGGCTGATCCCTAAGCCTAACCCTAACACTCCTCCTATACCTATCTATGAGAACCTTAGTATCAGCGTTAGGTGGAATCACATCAGGCATCTTCCCCCTAGGCCCAAGTATAGGCCCCATTGTCCTACCTATTTGAACCATTAAGTCCGGTGAGGCGAGGAAGAAGTCATACTGCTGAGCCAGCCTCCTCACACTCTTCTTATCACTATACTTACCTAAATCATCCCTAGTTATCACTAAGTCAGCCCCAGCATCCCTAGCTGCAGTTATCGTTGCACCACTAGCTATTACACACACCTTAGCCTGCTTACTCAATGGGTTAGGTAACGGGACAGTTACGTTGATTCTATTTTCAGGCTTCTTAACGTCAACATCCCTCAACTTAATGATTAAGTCCACTGACTGATTAAACCTACGCTTCTTAGCCCTCCTCTTAACATCCCTATACGCCTCCTCAATAGGCCTAACGTAACTACTCATTACTCAACCTAAAACAGGGTGGATTTATAAGATTTTATACTCACTAACCTCCTAATCCCTGAGGATCCACTTCACAATGGTTCATGCTCATTAGTCGCTTGGCCTCATCCCCCTCCAATCAAATACCCTAACTACACCTGCAATGACAGATGACGCCACGATCAAGCAGAGGAACCAGTGAACAATCCCAAAGGCAATGAAGGAATAAAGAGGGGGCTAGGTTAATTCCTCAAATTCGTATTCACCATGATGCCTCACAACCTTTACCCCACCCTGCTTAGCCAACTCTATGGCCTTACCAGTATCCTTAGCCTCATTTACGTAGGCTATTACCGCAATGACCTCCTTACCGGGCTTAATAGCCCTTAACCTATTAATCCTACTCATAAAGTCATTAATATCCCTAACCCTAAGTGTCGCCTTAACTTCAACCGCAATCACCTTATTATCCACTTCAGCGTAACCATCAATCTCAACCACACCTTCGACCTTAAGTCTCCTAAGCCTATCAATACTTACCCCAAACCTCTCCCTAATCCAGCCGGGTAAGTAATGCCTAACATCACGCTCAACCAGGACACCAACAGTATGAGAAACTCCGGCAACATCACGCCTTAGATTCCTGATTTCCCTCCATATCTTATTGTTTTCCTCCCATAGCTTATGATTCTCTTCCCACAGTTTCTCCTGCCCTTCTCTTAATGCCTTTAACTCTTCCTCATGCCTTTGGCTGCTTTCCCTCAATGCCTTTAATTCTTGTTCGTGTCTTTGGGTGCTTTCTCTTAATGCCTTCAACTCATTCTCAATGGTTTCAAATCTCTTGTAGGTTTCCTGCCACTTCTTA
>NZ_JAGDXD010000053.1 GCF_023256255.1 Caldivirga sp.
CCTGATCACCAGTAGAACCCCTATGATAAGCCATATACTGACCAAGATAAACACCCACAAGAAAAGAAGCAATATTAGCAGAAACAACAATAAACAAAGTCCAAGGTAAGTACCTGGCTATTAGGGTTAACACAGGTAAACCATATACCACTGACCAACCCCAGTCACCCCTGAAGGTGTTGACTAGGTACTTTAGGAAGCCTAGGGCTGGGTTACCGTGAATCATGAATGCGGATGCCCATTGAGTTATGTACTCGTAGTTGCCCCTACTCATTAATGCTGGTCCACTACCACCAGCTCCGCCACTACCCCCAAGCATGCCTAGTTGGGATAGTATGTAATTGATTGGGTTAACTGGCGCGTATTCGAAAAGTATATAGCTTATAAATAATGCAACTAACCAAGTGGCTACTGCTAATCCTATTCTTCTAATTAACCAATCAGTTCTCATAATTTATAAAATTGAACTGGTTTTATATGCTTTTTCCAGCTGTATACTGATCATGTATCCTTCACTGAACCCTTACCTCACTAATCTTAATGGGCCTACCCTCCCTCCATGACCTATAAGCCGCTGCAACCACCTCAAGGGCTCTTAAACCATCAAGTCCACTGGCCCTGGGTGTTAAATTATTCTCAACAACCCTAATGAAATCCTCAACCATGTTCCTATCAGCATCTGGGCCGAAGGATACCCAGTGGAAGCCCTTATTATCAGCCAGTGATATGTTTTGGTTAAAGGCATTTATGGTTAGTACACCGTGTTCGGTTAGAATCCTCATGTAGACGTCACCCCATATTGGCCATGTCTCATGCCTAGACCAACTTGAGTCTATGGATACTGGTGTGCCGTCACTTAGCTTAGCCAGTATTAGGGCGTTATCCTCAACCTTAAGTTCAGGCCTAATGTTCTTACCCACGAAGGCTGAGACTTCCTCAAACTCCTTACCAGTGAACCATCTTATTAAGTCCGCCACATGAACTATGTGATCCATCATTGCCCCACCACCGGCTAACTCAGGATCAACAAACCAGTCGAAGGGGCATGTGCCATGGTTAGTCGCTGTTATTGACTTAATACCCCCAAGTTCACTAACCCTATTTTTAGCCTCCACCACGGCGTCATGATACCTCATTACGAAGGCTACTTGAAGCTTAACGCCGCGCTTCTCAGCCTCATTAACCATTGTAACCGCGTCACTTACCATTGTCGTTATTGGCTTCTCAACAATAACGTGTACACCAGCCCTAATGAGGGGTAGAGCGTAGGTTATGTGCTTAGCATTCTCGGAGGCGACTATGGCTGCGTTGAAGCCGCCTTCAGCTAGTAACTTATCGAAGTCGTTGTAGACTGCCTTGGGTTTAAAGGCTTCCTGAACCCTCCTTAACCTATCTGAGTTATTGTCGAAGACCGCGACTAGGCTTGCCTTACCCTCAGCCTCAAGTTCCTTAATAGCCCTGGTGTAACTCCAAGCATGCATGTGGGCGTATGATACAACCGCAAACCTCAGCACCATGTTACCTCACCTCACCTGGGTTAACCACCCTACCCTCAGTAATACTCTTGTTTATTGATAATGCGAGCCTAAGCGCCTCAACAGCGTCACTAGGCTCTATGGGTGGCTTCACACCCTTGCTCACCCAGTTTAGGAAGGCAATCCACTCCAAGTAGTACGCGTTCTTCACCATTGGACTGTACCTATAGTATGAATTATCAACGTAAGCCTCAACGGTGGCTGTGGATTGATTATCAACAGTCATTAGGCCACCAGTGCCGGAGACCTCGAAGTAGGTTGTGAATGGGAAATTCCTGGGCATGGCCCATGAACCCTCAACGTAGGCTATTGCCCCATTATCAAACTCCAACGTGGCCATGAAGTGGTCTATTGATGTAGCAGAATCACTGGAGTAAATCCCCCCTATGGCGTAAACCCTCCTAACACTACCGAAGGTCCACCTTAAGTAATCCAGGTCATGGATACTCATGTCCACTGCAACCCCGCCGCTTAATTCCTGGAACCTGAACCAACGCCCTGGGTGTGAACTAAGTCTATAAGCCCTAATAACCCTAGGTTCACCAATCCTACCGGCCATTATTAGTTCCCTAGCTCTAACGTACTCGGGCCAGAACCTTAGGCAATGGGCCACCATTAGCTTAACGCCACTGGTTTCATGCATCTTAGCAATCTCCTCACCATCCCTGACCGTTAGGGCTATGGGCTTCTCAAGCATGACATCCTTACCTGCCTTAATAGCCTCCTCAGCCATGGCTCTATGCGTGTACGTTGGCGTAGCTACGAGTATAACGTCAACGTTAGGATCATTAATAACGCTCCTCCAGTCATCGGTAACTTTAGGTATCTTAAATCTCCTAGCTAGGAAGAGGGCGTCCTCGTACGGTATTCCAAATATTGAAGCCACTTCAACATCACTAATCATGCTCAAGACAGGTAAGTGAAGCTCCCTAGCTGCGAAACCAGAACCTAGAATACCAACCCTAATAACCATCGCTTAATGTGCTTTTCAAGGACTTATAAGTATTCTTATATATATTATAAGCCAGAAACTATATAGTAATTTTAGAATAATTAAAGCATAAAGTTGAGGTACTATGAAGAATTAGTTTCCTTTCTTCTACCATTAATCACCTCAATACCCTCAGCCTGTATCGGGAATGCGTACTCATCATACGCAACCTCACCGTGCATTTCACGATCCCCAATCCTCAACACCATTGACGATGCCTTAAGTGGCGTAATTCTACTGATTAGTTTAAGTATGAGGAAAGTCATTAAACCACTGTAGGCTACCACAACCAGCGCTGCAATTAATTGAATGAACAATTGATAGGCATTACCATATAATGCGCCAGCTAAGCCTGGAATTATGAACTTAGCTATATTAGGGTCAGCGAACATGCCCGTTAATATGCCGCCTAGGAAGCCTGGGACTGCGTGCGTTGAGAACACGCCTGTGGCGTCATCTATGTTTCTAAGGGGCTTAAGCCTATATTGAACCAGGTTTAAGGAGGCCCAGGCGGCTGCACCTGAGGCTAGGCCTATGATTAATGCTCCAAGTCCATTAACGTAACCAGCCGCTGGAGTAATGCCAACTAACCCAGCCACCGCGCCTGAGGCTGCCCCAGTTAAGCTTGGCCTATCGTAAACCACTACATCCAGTATAAGCCACGTTAATAGAGCCATGGCTGCGGCTAAATTAGTGTTTACTACGGCTATTGAGGCATCTATAGTAACCCCGTAGGGGTCACCACCATTGAAGCCATTCCAGCCAAGCCAAAGTAGGCCTAAGCCTGTTGCAACCTGGGTTAAATTATGCGGGCTCAGTTTCCTCTCATTATCCAGCCTGGGCCCAATCATCATGGCTGCAATTACTGCCGCAATGCCTGCATCTAAGTGTATTACATAGCCCCCTGAGAAGTCCACTGCACCTAGTTGGGCTAACCAACCACCACCCCAAAGCCAATACGCAATAGGCCCATAAACCAGCGTTGACCATAATGGCACAAAGAGCATCCAAGCCTTGAAATTCATCCTCTCTATCAACGCACCTACAATTAAGGCTGGGGTTATGGCTGCGAAGACGAATTGGAAGTAGACAAGAGTGGGGAGGGCTATGTTTGGTTGCTGTTGAGCTAATGGTACATCCGCCTGTGAGTCAAGCATTGAACTGGACAACACTGGAGCCGGCTTACCCAATATGCCGAATCCCTTAACGGCCAGTAGGGGTGGGCCGAAGGACATTTCATACTCGAACAGCATCCATAGTATTAACACCACTGAGAATGCGTAGAGCACCATCATCATGGTGTTTATGGCGTACTTCCTCCTGGTTAAGCCTCCGTAAAATAGCATTAGGCCAGGTATACTCATTAGGCCCACTAGGGTGGCTGCGGTCAGCATCCAAGCATTGCTACCTGTGTCAAGCCAACTGGGTACTGATGATGAGGGGTAGCCGCTTAACCATGGCTGCGGCTGAGCCTTGGCGATAAGGATTATTGAAGTAGATGCGTACAGAGCGAGGGTAACATAGGTAATATATATTATACGTCTTATTCTATTTATGGAATTTATTACTGAAGCCTGCATAAATAGTGTTTAGGAACACATTTATAAGCTTTACTAGTCAACCTAGCAGTTAACCCCATTATGAAATTGTTCAAATAGACTATTTATTCCCAGTAACACTTATTAACTAGCCTACTAGTTATGTTGCTAGAATGATGAATTGAACCCACACGTATTGGTGAAGACGCCTAAGTCGGCTGATTAACACGCCTGCATGCACCTTGGGTAACCCATAGTATAGCTGTCAACATTATGGATAATGCTAGTACTAATGCAGCTAAGGCTACTGTTAAAACCAAGCCTAGGTGGCTTACTGAGAAGCCTCCAAGTAAGTTACCTATAGCTATACCCACTGCTGTTGGTACATTGTATACACCCATTATTAACCCCTCAGACCCCTCCTTAACCCTGTATCCAACGTATGCGTATATTGATGGGACTAGGGCTGAGGCCAGGAAGGCTGAGGGGGCTAGGGGTATGATTGCGTATGTTATGTTTAATTCACCTGATGTAACTAAGTAGGCTACACATATAACTAGGGATAGGCCAAGTAGACCAGTTGTAATGGTTCTAGTGGCCCCTATTCTATCAGTCAATGAACCAAACACCATCATGCCAAGAGCTAGAATTAGCGCTGCTGAGACGTATATTAGGGCAACGTAGGCTCCACTAATGTTAAGGTGCTTAGTTAAGCCTGTGGGCAGAGTGAAGGCAATACCAAGCATAATCATTATGCCTAACCAAAGTGGAAGAAGCGTTAATTCACTAGGGCTTAGTCTTGGTCTAACAGGCGCCTTAACGCCACGTCCACCCTTAAGCGTTAAGGCAAGGGGGAGGGTTGCCAGAAATATCACCGCGGCAATTAGAATTGATGCCCTCGCTGCCTCAGCACTATTATTGATTATCCTTTGCATTAGGCCGCTTAAACCAATTCCTACAATGTACCCGGCAAAGTATGTTGAGAAGAAGCCTCCATAGCCCAAGCCTAATTTAACCCTTCTATACGTCATTAATGTTAATAATGGTACAGTCATTAATGCTGCGGCAATACCCATAAAACCATGCAACGCAGCTAACGTAACCCAATTAGCGCTTACCGTGAATAGGAGGGATGAAACGAACATTAGTAATACTCCAATTGAAACCAAGTGATTAACCTTAAACCTACCTACCGTTAAACCCACTGGTATTGAAACTAAGGCTTCGGCTATTGGGTAAGTAGATAATACTACACCAACCAGTGCCGTGAAGCGGCTTGGAATATAGTAAGGTATGGCTATCACCATTATGCCGTAGCCAATCCTTGACACTGTGTTAATCACGTAAACCTTACCATCACTCATACTACACTTTAAGGCAGGTTACCTTAACTTTTAAAAATGAACCGATAAAGCTAAGGGATACTTAACTAGCTGGGAATGAGGCAAGATATCCAATAATTTACTAATTCACTGCTTAACCCATAAAGTGAAGAATGAATTTTAATACGGCCTAATCTGATTCAGTAAAGCTTATTAATGCCTTGGCCTAAGGTTTAGCCGTGTCCATTAATCCGCCTACAGCAATGGTTAAGTCACCTAAGGATGGGAAGATTAAGCAGGGTAGAGGATTCTCAGTCACTGAAATTAAGGCAGTCAAATTAACCGTTAATGAAGCCAGGTTATTAGGCATACCTGTTGATACTAGGCGGAAATCAACCTGGGAGTGGAATATTAAGGCACTACAGGAATACATAAGTAAAGTAATCAATGTTACTGATGCCTCCCAGTTACCATTACCTTCAGTACCAAAGAGGATGGTGATAAAGCCCAAGAGGGGGATGGCTTTCAGGGGTGTTACACCAGCAGGTAGGAGGGCTAGGGGTCTCCTCAGCATTGGCTTAAGGGAGACTCATAAGTATAAGTGGAGGAGGAAGCAGAGGCAGCGTGAGTTGAAGCTTAGGCATGAGGTCGTATTCCGTAAGGGAGGCGCATAAGCAACCTCCCGCTGGTTAACCATACAATACTTAACCTTTAAGAAATGAGGCGCATGGGATTTAGGCAAAAAGAAACAGGCATCATTGGTTCATGGGCTGGAGAACTTGGTTTAAGGAGAATGTTTTATAACTGATCCGCTTACCTAGAGTTAACTAGTATGAGTGGTGATAAGGATCCTGAACTTGAGTTGATAAGGCTTAGGAAGTTAATGAACCTAATGGCCCAGCAGCCTAAGAAGAGCCCTGAGGAGAAGCCCATGGATGTGGTTAATGAGATTAAGGCAATAGTTAAGGGTGAAAGAGCTAATGAGATAATTGATAAAGCCATTGAAATGTATGGAGAAGCTGCATTATCTGTCTTTAGGCAGTTAATTAAACTGCGTAGGGGTGGGGCTATAGGTGAATTAACTGATGGTGAATTATACAGTATTTTAGAGAACGTAGGGTTACATGTTCCCATTGAAACTAGGGTTAGGATAGTAAGGCATGGTAAGGAGGAGAAAATTGGGGGAGATTAATCCTGTAGTGCGCATTCCCTCGTTAACCACAGTACGGGGGTTATTTTCATTTTAAAGCATGTTGTTATTCACTGTGAGTTATTGATACTACCTAAATAAACGTCAGAGGCATGGAGTTAAGTGGCCTTGGGTCAAGTTTAAAAGAGGCGGTGTGAACGGGGCCTAATGAAGAGGGTTATTAGGATTCAGACAAGTGGTGGTAAGGTGCCTCCACAGGCTATGCAGCAGATGCAGGGCGCTGGATTAAATGCACAGGAGGTTGTTAACCTAATAAATAATAAGATTAAGCAAGTGACCGCGCTTGGTTTTCAGAACCTTAACATTGAGGTTGAGTATGATGATTCCTCTAAGAAGGTGCTTAGGATTAACATTGATTACCCACCAATAACCGACATTATACTTAAGGTTGCTGGTAAGGATTCCCCCAGCCACCAGGCTGGTAAGGAGATAATAGGTGACGTACCCCTGGAGAAGCTGGCTGAAGTAGCCTTAATTAAGATTGAGGAATTAGGCAGTAAGTCCTTTAAGTCAGCCTTAAAGCAGGTAGTTAGCACATGCAGATCCATTGGATTAACCGTAAATGGTAAGGACCCTAAGGAAGTAATTAAGGAGATAGACCAGGGAGTCTATGATGAATTAATATCAAAGTACGAGAAGAACTCCAGTTAAGCCACTTAACTAATACTCCTTAACTCAAGCTTCATAAGCAACCTAGCCATATCAACCTGGGGTACTGCCTTCTCAATAATTGACCAGGTTCCCTTACCGACAACAACCACTACGAATATATCCTCATTAATGCTCCTTACCAGAGACTCAATGATCCCTTTACCGGATTCAGCGTTAAGCACTGGTAAGACCCCATTACCCACATTAGTAACTATAGGTAACCCCAACTCCTCACTTATGAGCAATGTCGCCTCCCTAACCCTCTCATCATTGACTAAAAATATGGCGCCACGCATAACTTGAGTTAAGCATAAAACCGTTGAAATGCATTACTCCCTAATGCCCCATAGCACCGTCCTAGGTATTGATAGGCCGATACTAGTGTGTGCAGTGCCGGTTAGGAGCATTAGCATGGTGAATCCACCGAGTGAATGCGAAGCTGTGGAATTAAGACTTGACTACATGGGTGGTGATCTTGAGGTTAAGTTAAATGAAGTAAGTGACTTAATTAAGGGATTACTAAGTAGGGTTAAGGTAATAGTAACGGTCAGGAACCCTGAGGAGGGTGGTGTTAATTGGGTTGACCCATCTTTGAAGCTTAAGGTCATTAGAATTGCCCATGAAAACGGTGCCCTAGTTGACGTTGAGGTTGAATTCGCGAGGAAGTACGCTAACTCTATTACATCATGGAGTGAAGTAATACTGTCTAGGCATGTCCTCAACAGTCGCTCCAACATTAGGAGTACTATCGCCAGTGATTACGCCTTAGCCAGCTCTATGAAGGCCTTAACTTATAAGGTAGCTACAATTAATACTGATGATTTACCAGCATTAGTGGAATTACTGGTTAAGGAGGGGGAAGTACCCGTAGCCATAGTGCCTATGCAGCCTATTCAGAGGGCTGCGGCAATAATGCTCGGCACGGCATTAATGTACTGTTCAATAGGTGATGGTACAGCACCAGGTCAATTAAGTGTTGAGGAGTGTATTAGGATTAAGAGGGAGAGAATTAGGCTAGTTAGTTCTTAGACGTAATCACTCCTATTAACCTCATTCAAAGCCTCCTCACCCTTAAGATACTTAACTAGGTTACTAACAGCCATGATTATGGCGTTCCTGGCAACGTCAGGTTGAGCCCCACCAGCAATATGTGGTGTACCTATGAAGTTAGGGAGATTAAGGAGCCCCGTTCTTGGGCTTAAGGACTCCCCTGAACCATAATCCCAAAACACATCGGTAGCGAACCTTAAACCACGCCTCCTAGTTAAGACATTGTATAAGTCCTCCTCCTTAACAATATCACCCCTAGCCACATTAACAACTATTGCACTTTCAGGGAGTAGGTTAAGCTCAGTCTCACCCAAAAGCCCCCTAGTGTATTTAGTTAAGGGTAATGCTATGACCATTACGTCAGCCCTCGGTAAAACACCCCTAAGCTCACTAATGGGGTGAACCTCATCAAAGTACTGAGCCAGCCTACCACTCCTATTAATGCCTATGGTATGCATACTGAAGGCTAACTTACCTATCCTAGCCACCTCACCCCCAATGCCTCCAGTTCCAAGAACCAGGAGGTTTCTCCCCGTTAATTGCCTTGGTGAGTAGGCTGGATCATTTAAGTATTGGCCTCTATCCATTAACCTTGAATGAGTACCCTTGGCTAAAGTTAATATGAGCGCCCAAGCATGTTCAGCCACAGGCACGGAGTAGGCTCCAGCATTACTGTATATCTTAACGTTACCTGGTATTGATGAGTAAGGTAAGTGATCCACCCCTGCTGAGAATGTTTGAATAACCTCGAGATTAGGCATATGCCTTACCCACCTGGTTAAGTCAAAGTCATTACCGCACCAACAGAGTAATGCATTAACCTCCCCAAGTAACTTAACTAACTCAGGCTCACTTAAGTTAGGTAACTCATAAACCTTAGCGTAGCCTGAGAGCATTAACTTAGCCTCTTCAGGAAGCCTTATCGTTGAGGCCACAACCTTAACCATGGGTTAGGCATCCTTGGGTTAGTAAAAATAATTAACTGAAGGCAGTACTTATGATATTTTGAGCACTACCCATGGCATTACGTTAAGTAACTTCATTCATTCTTAATCATTAAACATGCCGTATTGGGCAGAAAACCTTAAAAACAATGACACTTACTGATTAGATAGGGCCCGTAGCTCAGCACGGTAGAGCGGCGGGCTCCAGACCCGTAGGTCGGGGGTTCAAATCCCTCCGGGCCCACCAGACAACAATTTAATGGTTGATGACCCACTCGGTGTATTAAAATTTATATCGATATATTTAAATCCCTGGCCCCATATTATGCATGGTTGCATTGAGGAACTGTGAACTCTCGTTTCTTTCAATTTCATTCATAATTTCGTTATCATTACAATTAATGGGGGCATATCTAATACTATGGTTCTATAGCATGGGGCTGTCCCTTACGGGGATAGGTTTAATCACTTCAATATACATGGTTTTAACATTACCGGTTGATGTGTCATCCTCCGCATTTGCCGATAAGTATGGGAGACTTAAAATCCTCTCAATAGGTGCATTAATCTATGGCCTAGGGTTAATCAGCCTATCTGTCTCACCATCCCCAATTTTCATATTTTTATCCTATGGAGTCATGGGTATAGGGCTAGGTATCTACTCTAATACTCTAGAGGCGTGGATCGTTGACTCCCTGGATTCGCGTGAGAAGGTTGCTAAGGTTTTTTCAAGGCAACAGATGGTAAATGGGGTTGCTGGATTCTTGGGGAATATACTCGCTGGTGCCTTAGTGCTTTTGTACCATAGGCTAAATTTACCCATTCTAATAGCTGGACTCTTAATGCTACTAAGCTTACCTATTGCACTACTTAGTGAAGATAATAAGGAGGTAAAGATGGTAACGTTACCTACCCAAAGGATTGTGAAGGAGGCTGTGAGGTATGTGTTAGGTAAAGGGCAGCTGTTAGCATTATTAATCTCCTCAATTTTTACCGTATTTCCGCTAGTGGCGTGGATGCAGTTCGTTTCACCATATGTAGTAGATGTGTTGGGGTTTCCCCAGAGGTATTGGGGATTCATCCTATCAGCCTATTTTCTAACAGTAACCCTAGGTGGTTATATGAATGTGAAGTTACTGAAGAGGGTGAATAATAGGTTAATTGCCATATTTTCAGTATTATTGCTATCGCTTTTCGTATTAATGCTCTCAATTAGTAACCTGACTCTAATACTATTGCTCCTCTTCGGCTTGTCGTTAATTTACCCTATACGCTCATCCAGCATCATCTCGTGGGAGAATGAATTAATACCTAGCAATTACAGAGCCACAGCGCTCTCCACAATCTCAGTGGGGGCACTTTCATTAATAGGAGTTATACCATTGGTTATCGCGTATAAAGTTAGATAGCTTTAAATGATCCTAGGCTAAGGATCTAGACCCCACTTAGCCCACCAAGGAATGGAGCCTCACACCACCCTATATTAAGCATGTGTTGGTATTATAGCCTCATGCTAAGGATCATTACTGGGGAATTGCCCCAAACGAATAGAATATCAATCTCATGGGCGTGAGTGAAAAGGTATATATTACCTAGGCGTAACTAATGTGGAATGAGTGGTGAGGTAACTATACCAAGTATGTTGATTGAGGAGCTTAGGAGGAGGGGCCTTGACCCTGAGGATGTGGTACTGAACGCGTTAATTAATGTAATTCACCTAGACCCAAGTATCGTCGTCGAGGCTAGGCTTGAGTTGGCTGTTAAGTATCTCAATGAGGGTAGGGTTCTTATTGATAAGGACCCAGTACAGGCTAGTGAGAAGCTTTACAAGGCCGCCGAGGAGGCTGTTAAGGCATTGGCTCAGTATTATGGCTTGAGGGAAATCCTAGATGAGGTTAATGAGAAGGGTAGATGGACCGTAACCGAGCTTGAGAAGGCTATGGTGGAGATATCGAAGAGGCTAGGTGACTGGTTTACGCAATCCTGGGACACGGCATGGGCACTACACGTGTGGGGCTTTCATGAGGCGAAATTCGACGCTGAAGATGTGAGAATTAGGCTACCTTACATTGAGAGGATCGTGGAGGAGGCTAATAAGGTAGTGAAGGGCTTGGGTCAGAACTAGCCACCTTGGATAATCTTAATCCCCACGTTTGCTTCACCGTCTAATTTCATTCCACAGGGGATTATCTTATCCTTCATCCCTATTAATGGCTATACCACCTCAACTGCCTTGGATTTTAGGTATTCTCTAGCTTCATCCTCATAAACTATATGCAACTCCACTGGTGCGTCCCAGGGCAGTCCATAATTATCCATGGCCCTTACCAAAATATCCCTATATAACTTGACCCTATTAACCGCTATATCCCTTGGAATCACTATCAATATATCTATATCGCTAAGCACAGTGGCCCTATTCTCAGCGACACCACCGATTACGTAAACCCTAACCCCTGGTATCAAATCCCTGGCAGCCTTCATTATGGCTGTAGCATACTCCATCCATTTCCTTAAGTGCTCAAAGTGACTCCTAACCCAGCTTGACACGGTTAACTAAACCATCTAATAGCATTATTAAACTTTTAACAACCCTCAACACCGTTGATACATCATTAATATCGTAGCTTGATTCACCATACCTACTCTCAACGTAAGCCTCCTCAAGCATTATGAGTACATCTCTATTATCTGCAACAAAGTCCCTTAACTCACGGGCTAATTCACTGTATCCCTGCGCCTCAAGGTCCTTGGCCAATAAGTCCAGCAGCTCCCTGATTCCATGGCCCCTAACTTTAACGCCGAATAACTCAAAGTATGCGGCCTTTACGTATAGTTGAGTGGCTTGCTCTATTAGAAACATTGCTATATCATGATTATCAATGTTTTCAGCAATGCGTAATGCATCTAGCGCCCTGCTTTTTAACTTCCTGGAGTAAATACCGCTCATTACCATTAAATAGCCTGTTAACTTAAAAATGCTTAGTCTTCTCTGTTAGAAGTGTTGATGCTTATAGTCATGTTTCGTTATACTCCATTACGTATTCGTACGTCCTGCCGCTTATCAAACCCATTCTGTACAGTATTTCATAGCCTGTATAGTTGCCCTTAACTACCGCGATGTAGTCGTAGTGTATTGGGTACTGTAGCGGTATTGGGTATGTCCAATTCATTGGGGTTCTGACCCCTTCCCCGCCCTAAAAGGCGAGGCTTTAAGTACCGTATGTAAAACAGCCACATTTACATGAATGGTGACGGTAATCCATGACATTGGATAAGCAATCATCCAATCACCCCACTGGGTGGGGACCAACATCAGGCAGGAACCGCAAATGGTAAAACCATTAAAACACCCTGGAGCGTTTACGATAATGTGGTCTTTGGACCCACTGACCCCGGTTCGAATCTGGGCCCGCCAGAGAATGTTCTCAAAAATTGATTGTTTCTTTCGACTCGTTACATCTTAATGAGCCTATAGTTACGTTAGGCATAAATATCCCTGCGGTTTTATGGTTTCGTAGTTGACTGTAGCTGGATTTGGCTAGGATTAATAGGGGGCAGTGGCTTAAGGTTATTGATTACCTATTGAGGGTTAAGGGCCTGAGCCCTAGGTGTGCCCTGGTGTTACAAGTAATTTAATTAGCATGGTTAGGGCTTTAGTGATTATTTACTGTGCAGGGCATTGAAGCACCTATCCACTGAAGAGGCTGCTAAACTTCTTGGAAACTGCCTGAACTGGAACCAGCAGCCATATTACCTAGCCAGCCTAAAGGAGGATGGTGAGGACTACGTGCTTAAGCATATACAGCCTAAAGTCACTCCTAAAGGAGGTTCTTAGGCCAAGGGACCATACCTGGGGTTCAAGTTAGATTATTTGGTAAACCAAACTCATACAGAGGGAGAA
>NZ_JAGDXD010000054.1 GCF_023256255.1 Caldivirga sp.
TTGTGTGGAAGTATGAGGCAACGCACTGCTGCAACTGAGGATCAGGGTTAGGTAAGCCTATTAAAACAGCCCACTTATGGAAGTACGGATTAGTCCACAATGAACCATTAATAATAGCCTCAGCCAACGGTGGAATAACACCAGGAGGAGCAAAAGCACCCATGAATAGCCATGTGTTAAACCCTGGATAAAATCCATCCCAACCCCAACCCATAGCCCAATTATGAAGTAATGCATATGCAGCCCTAGTGTACTGTGGGTTACTGTAGTTGATGCACGTGTATGCCCACATTGGGTCAACCATACTCTTTGGGAATGCGTAGGCAATCTGAGCCTCAAATTGCTCCACACCTGGCACCCAATATTCAAACCATGCAAAATACGCTTTAACTAGGTCATAGTATGTTGATGTACCTGGTACTGCAGCAGATATTGCAGCTATCCAGTTTGAGAAGTTGAAGTAGCCAAACGTCGAATTCACACACCATACAATAGTATTGTTAGGTATTGGCAAATTGGTGATTAATGGCTTGCAATACCAACCAGTAATCTGGCCATTTTGGACAATGGGGTAAGCGAAGGGTGTTGTACGACCTGGAATACACCAAGCTGAAGGATATAATGCTGGGGCTGTACCATAGGCATAATCATAATATATCCATGATTGGTCAACGCCACCCTTATTCGAACCCGCATAGAACCAATCAGTAGCGGTATCAGGTAATTGACAGCTCGTGAGCTGAGAACTATATGTACTTGACTCAACAGTAACAACAGTAGTCTTAATCCCAAAGTTAGTTAATGTTAATGCATCAACCTGAGCTGCCTTTAACCACGCAGGATGAGCACCACTATTAGCGTATAGTGTTAAGGTTAGTGGTGTTCCGTTTGGTAGGTACCATTGCCCATTCTTGTAGTATAGGCCCGCTGACTCTAGGAGATCAGCTGCCTTGGTCCAGTTTGGTTGAGTGAAGTTAACAACCATAGCCCTAATATCCTCAGGGAAAGTCAACCAAAGACCAGAAACAACATTGGGTTCAGGCGCTGGAACATTAATATAAACTGGCGTTATAAGCCAAGATGGACCCCATGCGGTGGCTGCCTCAGTCCTATTAATAATGTATAAGAACGCCTGCCTAACCTGAGGAATATTAAACGGATAATATGTAGGTAGCGCTACACCTTCAATTGATATATCAGGCAATAATGGTATCATGTAACCGTGACTTTCAAGTACCTGCATGTATGATACTGCTGGGTACCATGTGTGTATGAAGTATGGTTGGCCACTTATTGCTAATGATACTAATTGTGTTAGTCCTCCTGATAAACCTATGTTTATTGTTATTTGCGGATAGTATTGCCACGTGTGGAATGGTATTATCTTATCCCACTCAGCCAATAATGGCACACCATTGAAGTAATCCGGTTCAAGCTTAACTATGACATAGCCACCACTAACACTGGTAACGTAGTATGGGCTTAGCCCCCAGTATGGGACTACCATTTCAGTTATGTTAGCTGAACCAAATTTCAATGCTTCACTTGTACTCATGGTCTTTAATTCCATTACTACATTCTTCCACACAGGCCATGGAGTGTTGGGTATCCAGCTCATTAGAAGCCAGTAATACCCTGTTGCTGACCAGTAGTCGAAGTGTATTGATAATGTGTAGTTGTTTATGACTATTAAGTCCTTGTCAGCGTTCTGGGGCATTAACCAAGGCTCCCAACTCCCGAAAGCCTTATCACCAATATAAAACCACGCATACACATCCCATGCAGTAAACGGAATAACCGCAGTACCATTAAACCAGTATATATCATGCCTAAAATAAATAATCAAAGTATGATTCTCAGGGAAAACAGTCCAATTCTCAGCCAAAACAGGCCACCATTGGCCAGTAGGATCATTATAATCAGCAATAGGCATCCAAGTACCAGTGAAGAACAGAATATTTCCAGTAGCCCATGGATTCCACCAAGGAGCAGGCCAAGGAGTAACAAGAGTATAGTACCATGGAGCAGCCATATACATATTATACGTAGGATAAGACTGCTGAGCATGAACCACATATATATTATTCATGAATACTAGCGTAGCCAATAAAATTAATGCCCCAAGTGCTATACTGATTTTGATGTATTTTATTAGTTTTACTATATTTTCATTTTTAGCGAATAGATTCATACAGTAGTTTCTTTCATCTGAGATTAATAACTCTTGTTCTAACGTGTTCGATGATTAATCAATATTTTACATTATTTACATATTCATGATCTCATATTATTTAATATAAGATGTATTTACAATATTTAGAATCGGGTTGATACTTGAATAAAATTTAAAAATAATGAAATAAAAATTAGTCTTCATATGGTACTGATGCTTAAGGTTATGCTTCATCATTATGGTGATTGGACCGAGTTAACTGAGAAGTATCCTATAACTGTGTATAACCCCTACTTCATTCCCCTTCAGGGTGCTAATATTAATCTTGAGGTTTTCAGGATAAATAGGAGGCTTAGTGAGGTCACTAAATCATTCATCGATGAGCTTAAGGGTAAGTATAGTGGAATCATTAAGGTTGTTAACATTATCCCCAGTGCTAAATTCACGGATCTCATAATCTATGCTAACTATGGGTTCAGTGTTAAGTCTGTTTTTGTTGATAATAGGGCCTTTGTTGTGTCCTCTAAGTACAGTGATGGCTTGGAGCACTTCACAGTTATGTTGACTAATAACGGTATGGCCAATGAAGCCTTAAGGGATATTAGCAGTAGGCTTAAGGAGAAGGCCAATGTATTATTATTCACGTATAAAAGGATAAATGAAGTACATGCTAATAATAGTGAGTTAACGCCCATTGAGCATGAGGTTCTTGTAAAGGCTGTCGAGAGGGGATACTTCGATTACCCACGTAAGGTTAACTTAGCAGACTTAGCTAGGGAGTTAAACTTATCCAAGGCTACTGTAGACTTCCACCTCAGGAGGGCTGTTAAAAAGATTGTTAATAAATATGTGAATGGAACAGACACCTAAGCATTAAGCCTTCTTGTTCTTTGTTAGGTCTTTTATCTTTATTCCTGTTGGTGATATTGATGTTAGCCCCCCGTCTACTATTATTGTTGTTCCCGTTATGTAGCTTGCTGCCTTTGATGATAGGAATAGTATGACGTTAGCTATTTCCTCCGGTTTGCCGAACCTACCCATTGGTATTGCCTCTGAGATTACGCTATAGGCGTGTTCCCAATTTCCCATTGGGTCTAGGCTGCTTGACTTAACTCTATTTAATGGTGTGTCTATGGCTCCTGGTGCTACTCCAATAACCCTAATACCGTACTTGGCTAGGTCGAGTGCCATTACCCTTGTTAAGCCTAATTCAGCAGCCTTAGTTACACTGTATGCTCCGGTGGTTGGTTCGCATTCAATGCCTTGAACCGATGAAATATTGATAATTACCTTACCTTCACCTTTAAGCAGTAGTGGTAGGAATTCCTTGGCCAGCATGTAGTATGCGTCTAGGTTAACCTCAATCAACCTCCTCCAAGTCTCGTAATCATAATCCTCAAAGGGCTTATCAACCTCAATGGAGGCATTATTCACTAAGACGTCAAGCTTACCGCACTTAGCCTCAATAGCATCCCTAAAGGCCCTAACATTATCCCTACTTGAAACATCACCAAGGAGTAGAATAGGCTCAATACCCCTATCCCTCAGATACTTAATAGCCCCATTAGCAGGTTCCCTCCTAACGCCATTAATGAAAACCCTACCACCAGCCCTACCAAAACCCTCAGCAATTGCTAAACCAATACCCTCAGTGGAGCCAGATATGAAAACGCACCAATCCTTAAAGTTGAAAGTAACCTCACCAGTCATTATTAAGTCTTAACGTATCCCCTTATTAAGCTTAAGTTATTGATTTATCATGAGGTGTTAATACTTATTAAGCTTAATTAGGGTGATTTACACATGAGTGAAACAATCCTAGTCACAGGTGCCAGTGGCCAGGTCGGTAGTTTTGTGGTTGGGGAGTTAATTGAAATGGGTTATAGAGTTATAGCTCTTGATGTTAGGTTTAGTGGTGAATTAATGGCTAAGAAGGGGCCTAGTCTTGAGTTGGCTAGTATTGATTTGATGGATTTTGATGAGTTAATTGGGGTTATTAAGAGGTTTAATGTTAAGAGGATCATTCACTTAGCTGCAATGATACTGTTGGAGTCTAGGGTTAGGCCCCTTAAGGCTGCTAAGGTTAACATTATTGGTACATTTAATATTTTCGAAGCTGCTAGGTTAATGGACCTTAAGCGCGTTGTCTACGCGAGCTCAGAGTCAGTCTACGGTTCCCCCTCAGTCTACGGTAAGGGTAGTGTTAATGAGGATGACTACCCCCATACTCCCCCGGATCCATACCACGTAACTAAACTTGCCAATGAACTATATGGCGCATTCTACATGAGTAATTACGGCCTAGAGGTAATTGGGGGTAGGTTAACTACGGCATGGGGACCTGGTAGGTACAGCGGCTATACTGGGCAATTCAACAGTTTCCTGAGGGATGTCATATTGAAGGGTTATGGTAGGGTTCCAGACGACTTCGCGTATAGTGGTGCCAAGTATAGGTGGCTTTACGTTAAGGATGCTGCTAGGGCTTTCATACACCTAGCCCTAGTGGATAAGGTTAAGAGACCAGTCTACAACCTCGGCTCCAAAACACCGTTCACAATGATTGACGTACTGAATGCAATTAAGGAACTCCTACCGAATGCTAAGGTTGATTACAAGCCCCTAGATAAGCCTACTGAAACATCATCAAAAGTACCAGGTCCAGCTGGCTTAGACGTAGACTGCAGTAGACTATACGGTGAATTAGGATTCACGGAGAAATATGGCCTAAGGGGAGGATTAAAAGACATGATAGAGTACGAGAGATCAAGGGTAACTTGATTCCCCCTTTATATTAAGGTATTCTTACCCTTTTCATGGAGACATCCATTGCCCTATTTAGAGCTTGGCCTTCATTGGGTTTCATTGGGTGCCTTCCTTAAGGCTTCAGCGGCATCCTCCAATTAAACATC